>JBBSEL010000818.1:0-2975 GCA_038239755.1 Chloroflexia bacterium
ATGTGCTGGTCGGCACGCAGATGATCGCCAAGGGGCTGGATATTCCCCTGGTCACGCTGGTGGGGGCGATCAGCGCCGACACCGGCTTGCACCTGCCTGACTTCCGCGCGGCAGAGCGCACGTTCCAGCTATTGACCCAGGTGGCGGGCCGGGCTGGGCGGCGCACGGCGGGCGGCAGCGTCATCGTGCAGACCTACAGCCCCGACCACTACGCCATCCAGGCCGCCGCCCGCCACGACTACCGCGCCTTCTACATGCAAGAGATCCGCTTCCGCGCCGAGGCGGGCTACCCGCCCTTCAGCCGCCTCGCCAAGCTGGTCTACAGCGCGCACTCGGAACCCGCGACACAGGCCGAAGCCGGGCGCATGGCCGCCCAGTTGCAGGAGTTGGTGCGCCGCCACGCCCCCGACGCCATCGAGGTGCTCGGCCCCGCCCCCAGCTTCACCCACAAGCTGCGCGGGCGCTACCGCTGGCAGATCCTCCTGCGTGGCGAGGTCCTGACCCCGGTGCTCAAAGCCCTCACCCTCCCCCCCGGCTGGACGCTGGATGTGGACCCGGTCAGTGTGTTATAAAGATCGTGGGAGGTAGTGGCGATGCTCCAGCATCCGGTCATTACACGCGACCCAGAAATCATGGGCGGCACGCCGGTCTTCATGGGCACGCGCGTGCCGATCAAGACATTGTTTGACTATCTACAAGGGGGTACTCCCTGCCCGAATTTTTGGACCACTTCCCGTCGGTACGCCAGGAGCAAGCGGTGGAACTGCTAGAATTCGTGCGGCAGCTACTTACGGGACCGGATGAAGATTGACGGGGATGAGTATCTGCGCCGTTCGCTGGGAAGCGGTCGATGCCGGATGCCCCACGCTGTCATCCTGAGCGCAGCGAAGGATCTTGTCCGGGCTGCCTGATGGCTGGGGAAGATCGCGGCGCTCCCCGCTACACCTCTGACTGCCAAGAAGATCCTTCGCTGCGCTCAGGATGACAGGGTCGGACTTTACGCGAGGCATGAGAAGCCTGGCAGAGCTTATCAGTCTCCCTGCGAAGGGCTGTTGGTGTAGCGGCGCACCCAAGTGTGCGCCAGGTGGAGCGTCCGCGATCGCCGGGTAAAGGCGCACAGATCGGCCTCCCGACCAGGGCCGACACACGGGTCGGCCCCTACCAACGAGCATGTAGCAACCCTGGGAAGCTGGGGAGACAGAGCGCAGCGCAACCCCAAAATTTGGTATAATACCAGCTAGGATATTGACATTCGCGCCGCACGCCCCCGCGTGATGACCCAGAGGGAATAGTAGATGGCTGTGCTACCGATTACGATGGATGACCACCCGATCTTGCGGCGCAAGGCGCACAAGATCAGCCAGTTTGACGCCGCGCTGAAGAAGCAGGCGAACGATATGTTCGAGACGATGCGCGCCGCCAACGGCATTGGCCTGGCGGCCAACCAGATTGGATCGCTCCTGCGGATTATCGTCATCGAACTGACGCCGCACCCCGAAGAAGATCGCGGCGGCAGTCCTGCCGTGCGGATTGTTCTCTGCAACCCCGAAATCCTCACCGCGAGTGGACGGCAGGTGGCGCCGGAAGCCTGCCTGAGCCTGCCGGGCTGGATCGGGGAGGTGCCCCGCGCCGATAAGGTTACCGTGCGCGCGCAGACGCTAGAGGGCAAGCGGATTAAGATCAACGCCGACGGCCTCTATGCCCGCTGCTTGCAGCACGAGATCGACCACCTCGACGGCGTGCTCTTCCCCGACCGGGTGGAAGACCTCAAGACGCTCCGCAAGCTGACCCCGCGCGAAGCCGAAGAACACGGCGGCGAAGTGGAGTCGGTGGCCGACGCGGCGACGGATGAGGGGCATCTGGTCGTCAGCGGAGGCTAAGGACGAGGTTTAAGGTTTAAGGTTTGAGGTTTGAAGTTTGAGGTACGAGTGTTCAAACCTTAAACTTCAAACCTCAAACCTTAAACTTCGTCAGGCTACTTCCAGCACCATGCCGCTGTCGTGCATCAGCGCATCGGCCAGGAAGCCGCGCAGGCATTCCAGGTATTGGGCGGCCAGCGGCTCGTCGGGGTGGACATCCGCCAGGGCGGTGTAGAGGGTCTGGACATCGCTGCGGGTCAGATAGCCGAGGAAGGCGGTCTGATCGGGAGTGTAATGCAGTTCGATGTCCGCGCTGAAGGCCCCGCTCAGCTTGCGCAAGAGGCGCAGCGTGTCGGCGGAGGCGGCGACGGCAGCGGAAAGGTGGCCCGCGATCAGGTCCACAAAGGTGGCGTAACGCTCGTTGGTGGGACCCCGGTAGATGAAATCGCGCTGGGCCGGGGTACCCAGTTCCCACGGGCGGCCCCGCGCCGTGGTGTAGCGGCCCAGGTTCACCAGATCGCTGTGGATCACCCGGTTCTGGCCGCAAGGCACCCCGATCAGGGTGCAGCGCCCTTCGCTCTCCAGCACTTCCAGCAGTTGATCCCAGCTACCTACGTTCGTATCGTTCGGATCGGGCGGGATAATCCGGCTGATGCCGGGCGATTTCACGTTGTATTCGCACACCCCTTTGGTGAACAGCTTCAGCGGGCGACGGCACCCCCGCGCCGACCACTCGCGGGAAAACTCCAGGTAGCTGGCGAGTTGCGGGTACTCGTTGGCTGCGCGTTCCAGCGGGCCGAAATCGTTCATATAATAGGCCCGGCGCATCGCCGGGTAGATGACGTTCTCGAACCCGTCCCCATCAAACGCCAAAATATAGTAACCGCGCATTCTTGCCTCATAGGTGCCAGGAAGTTGCCGGGGGTTCCACGCGGGCCTATATTACACTGCCCACCGGGCGGAGTCAAGCGAGGCCAGCCGCACGCGGGGGCCGCACGGCAATAGGCCAGACAATCAGCAGGAAAATACCCCCATTTAGGGCACCCAACAGATTGACAGCGATTCACCGGCCTATTATACTAAGGGGTCTATTATTCTACTGCGTCAGGCAGGAGG
>JBBSEL010000819.1:0-2963 GCA_038239755.1 Chloroflexia bacterium
ATCGGCGGCGTCCCAATCTTGCTCCCGCAGCACCAGATAGGCTTGTTGATCGATCCAGACCTTTTTCCGCTGCTGGAACGGCGTAAACTTATCACTTGATCCCGGCTTGGCCGTCAATTGGAGGACATACGCCGGGCGACCCCCAACCAGCTCCGTACCAGTGAGCACGACATCATAGACCTTCATGTCCGCAATGCGCGATGCCTGTTGCGTGGCGGAGGCCAGGTCCGTTATGTTTGGCGTATCCCATTGACTGCTGGTATACAGGTCGAACTCGTGGTCGCCATCGTCATATATAAACGAGGTTGTGCCGTCGGAGCCGAGTATATTCTGGACCGCAGTGCCCGCCGCGTTGGGCCAGGTCAGCACCGTGCGCGACTTGCCGGGGGCCTCGTCCCACCATTCGCCCTGGCCTTCGGTGAATGGGTCCGTGGGGTTATTGCGGGCGCGGACGGTCAGCGTCATGTGCGTGCTGCGGATGGGGCTGCCCGGCCCGGCAGCGGCAGCGGCGCGGGCCAGCACCTCGGCGGCGCTGGCTGCCAACGGTTCGGTCATGCTCTTCGGGAACTGGAGCGCCCCCAGCACCACCGCGATGAGGAGGCAGCCTCCCAGCCCACTCACCAGCAGCGATCTCCCCCGTGGCACATGGACCCGGCCTGGTTGGGCACGCAGCGAAATAGTGGACACTGGCGGGTGCTCGGTCGCCTGGATGCGGGCCTGGATCGCGGGCCACAGGTCGGGCGGGCTGGGAAGGTGACGTTGCGCGTGTTCCCGCAAGACACTTTTCACAAATGCTCGGTTCATCGCTTGTTCCTTTCGGGCGGACCATGATCCCGATGGCTTAACTGGGGAGCCGCGTTTCAGAGGGCGCGGGTGGGCAGCAGCCGCCGGAGCCGCTGCCGTGCGTCATGCAAGCGCCGCCGCACGGTGCCGGAGGGAATGTCCAGCCGTTGCGCTACTTCGTTGTCGCTCAAGTCGAGGTAATAGCGCAGCACCACAGCGGCCCGCTGGCCGGGGGCTAATTGTTCTAATGCCGCGAGGATCTCTTCTCTGGTTTCCGCTGCCTCGAATAGTTCGGCAGCCCCCGCATCGGGACTGCGTAGGGTGCTGCCCAGCGGGTCGCCCTCTGCGCCGAGGGTCCGGTCGGCGGCGTCCAGCGATAGATGCCGGTGGGTGGTGACGGCGGTGAGGGCGCTATTGACCACGCTGCGCAGGAACCAGGGGCCAAAGGGGCGAGCGCTGTCAAACTGGCCGATGCGCTCGTAGACGCGGAGGAACGCGGACTGCACCAGGTCTTCAGCCAGGGCCGGGTCGCGGGTGATCAGATAGGCGGCTTCCAGCGCCTGGCCCTGGTAGACCCGCACCAGCACTTCCAGCCCGGCGATATCGCCCCGTTTTAGCCGAGCGATGGCGTCTCGTTCCTCCATGTGTCCTCCCCGCTGTTCGGCCCTATGCCCGCGCTACCCTGGTCTAGCCTTATTACTGGCGAACCGGCTGTTTTGTTCGGGGGATCGCTTACGGATCGCGTATTTTTACCGGAGAGGTTGAGAATCCGCCCGTGCCTGGGGATAGGGTAGGGGGGGTGCAATGCTTGAAGGAGCTACGTGGGGCTGATTAGCCGCGTGCCTGGGTGGCGGGGGCGGCAGTGGGGTCGAAGGTGGCGAGGATGTTGAGGACGGCTTCGGGGGTGTCTACCAGGGTCAGCAGGGCGCGATCCCCGGCGTGGATGATCAGGTGTTCGGTGAAGACCTCCACCAGCGCCCGCCAGTGGGGGCCGAGCAGGATCAGCGGGCGGGGCGACAGGTCGCGGGTCTGCAATAGGTTCCAGGCCAGGGCGATTTCGGCCAGCGTGCCCGCCCCGCCATGCACCGCCACAAACGCCTCGCCCGCCAGCAGCCGCTCCAGCCGGGTGAACAGGTTGGCTGTGGCAACTTCTTCGCGCACCCAGCGGTTGGCGCTCAGTTGCATCGTCAGCGTCCACGGCTCCAGGGTGATGCCGACGACGTGCCCCCCCGCCTCGTGCGCTCCTCGGCTGGCCGCTTCCATCGCCCCGGCATAGCCCCCGGTGCAGACGCTGTGCCCGGCCTCGGCCAGTAGCCGCCCCAACTGTCGCGCCTCCTCATAATCGGCGTCGCCCTCTTTAGACCGTGCCGTGCCGAACACCGAGACGAGCATAGGACTCCTTCGTGAAACGTGATGCGTATTGCGTATTGCGTATTGCGTATTGCGTCGTTCTGACCACTGACCACTGACCACTGACCACTCGTCACACGCTGCTCACTGCTCGCTGCTCACTGCCCGTTCGTCCCGCCGGGTGTACCAGTAGGCCCAGGCGATCAGCACCAGTTGGAGGGGGAGGCGCAGCCAGGCCGCCCAGAGGGGGATGCCGGGCATGGCAGGTTGATCCGTGCCCGCGCTGGTCGCGCCGTAGAGGTTGGCGGGGAAGATGGCGATCAGGGTGAGGATCAGCGCCCAGGCGGCGGGGCGGCGCGTGGCCGGGACGAGCAAAAGCACGCCCAACCCGCCCTCGATCACCCCGCTGAGGGCGACCAGTTCCGCGGGCCAGGGCAGGTAGGGCGGCATCAGCCGTTCAAACGTCGCGTGTTGCGCGAAGTGCAAGATGCCGCTGCCGATAAAGAGCGCCGCCAGGGGCCAGCGCAAGATGGTTTTGAGTGTCATAGGGCGGGTGGTTAGTGGTTGGTGGGTGGTGGTTAGTAGTTATGAGGCTAGCTGATCTGACTGCGAAATTTGCGATAGTGCTAACTGTGCAGCTTCTTGAGCTTGCTTACTTCCTCTACCTTTTCTTAACTGTGTAGCTCTCTCTAGTGCCGAAACTGCTTGTTGATTCCCTATTCTTCCTAAAACGATTGCGCTACTTCGACGGATCGAGGGATTTGGATCCTCCAATAGAGGTATTAACTTTTCCATGATTTGGAATTGACGGAACCAGTTTAGTTTCTCGG
>JBBSEL010000820.1:0-2963 GCA_038239755.1 Chloroflexia bacterium
GGGGGGGGTAAACATTAGCTGTAGGAGAGGGCGCGGCCCATTGAGGGCCGAGGGTCCCCGCTAGAGGGGGATACCCGACCACCAATGGCCCGCGCCATCTCCTACACGGTGTAGCCAGGCTGGTGCGGTTGCCCTCGCTTGCCGGCAGATCCCCTGGCATCCGTCGCTTTTTGCACCGAGCCGCGTTTCATCTATAGGTATCCCAAACCATTGGTATTTTAGGTCAATCAGGAGAGATGTGTTCGTGCTGCTATTCAAAAAGTCTGTGATCCCGATATTGTTGTTGGCGGCGCTGCTGTTGAGCGCCTGCGACAGCGGCACCGCGCCGACCGCCACCCCCGTTGGCACCGCTGCCACCGCCACACCCCCCGCCGCCGAGGCCAGCCCTACCCCCGCCCCCACCGACGCCACGGCGACCAGTCCGACGGCAGGCGCGGACAGCGAGGTATATTTGCTCATGACGGCGGCGAAGGCGTCCTCGTTCGACACCACGGCAGGGTTCGCCCCTTCGCCCGACGCGATGAACGCCGCCGACGGCGACCTGAGCACGCGCTGGGCACCGCTGAATGGGGCCGACGACCAGTGGATCCGCTTCGACTTTGGCAAGGCCAAGACGATGGACCATGTGATCATCCACTGGGAAGATGCCTTCGCGGTCAGCTATGACATCCAGACCGGGGATGACGACGCGACCTGGACGACGGTGGTCGAAGCGCGGGACCAGGACGGCACACAGGACGAATTCCATTTTGCCCCGGTCACGGCGCGCTATGTGCGCGTGCTGATGCACACCCGCAAGTTCCCGCAGTGGGGCACCTCGATCTGGGAGTTTGAAGCCTACGGCCCGGCGGCGGCAAACCCCGGCGACAAGCCCTATAAGGACGTGTTCGCCGCGCAGGTAACGCCAACGCCCCTGCCCCTGGACCCCGCCCTCGCCAGCCCCGGCGCATGGGGGGCGACCGACCTGCAAAAAGGGGTCAACTACACCTCCTACACCCCCAACGAAGTAGCCGGGAACGATTCGGACGCGACGCTCCAGTTCCTGTCCGGGCAAGGGGTGAACAGCATCGGCATCGTCGTCACCTGGTATATGTCGGACACCCAAAGCACGACGATCACCCCCTGGGAAGGGCGCGGCGGGCGCACGATCAGCGACGGCGCGTTAAGCCACGCGATCAACACCGCCCACCGCCTGGGGATGCGGGTGATGCTCAAGCCGCATGTGGACCTGAAAGTAGCCGCCAGCCGCACCGATTTGGGCAGCCAGCCCGCCCCCTGGTACGACAGCTACCGCACCTTCATCACCCACTATGCCGAACTGGCGAAGACGTACAACGTCGAACTGTTCTGCGTCGGCACGGAGATCGACGGCACGGTGCCGGGGCACGAGGCCGACTGGAGCAGCATCGTCACGGCGGTGCGGGCGGCGTATCCCGGCCCCCTGACTTATGCGGGCAACTGGCCCAGCTACCCAGCCATCTCCTTCTGGAACGATATGGACTACATCGGCATCGATGCCTATTACCCGGTGACGAATTCGCCCAACCCCAGCGCCGACGAACTGACCGCCGGGTGGCAGCAGATCGCTAACGGGATCAAGTACTGGCGCGAGAACAACAAGCTGGACAAGCCGGTGCTGCTGACCGAACTGGGCTACCGCAGCGCAGCGGGCAGCAACATGCAGTTCTCGGCCCCGGCGACCACCGAGGCCGCCCCCGACCAGCAGGCCGCCGCGCTCCAGGCGGCGATGAGCGTGCTCGGTGGGCAGCCCTGGTTCCGTGGCCTCTACTACTGGAACTACCTGCCCGACCTGACCGCCGCCGACCCCACCGGCTACCTGCTGCACGGCAAGCCCGGCGAAACCACCCTATTCTCCGGCTTCGCTGCCTGGCCCCCTACAGCGGTCACCACGCCGACGCCGTAAGGTGGGTAGGCGTGGTTCCTATGTACACAGGCGGAGGCATTCGCGCTTACAAGGCTTGTTGGTGTAGCGGCGCACCCATGTGTGCGCCTGGTCGGGCGTCCCCGATCTCCGGGTAAGCCGGGTCGCTCCGGCGCGAACAGGTCAGACGCCCCACAGGAGAATACAGTAACCCTGCCACAGAGGGCACACACGCAAAGAGGACCAGCCGGATGGCTGGTCCTCTTTAGCCTAGCTGGCGCAGGGAAATCAGCCCTGCGGCGCTTCGTTGCCGACGATGGTCAGCCGGTCGGCTGCCGGGTCGCCCAGCAGCAACAGGGTCACGCCGGGGTGATCCTGGGCCATCACGCTGATATTGGTCGTCGCCACGCGGGTGATCGCGGTGACCTTGAAGGTGAGCACCTGCCCGCTTGCCACCGTCAGCCGCACCGCGTCGGCCTGCTTGGCCTGCTGGAACAGCGCGGCATTGGTGGAATTGTAGGGCAGCCCGATAATATAGTTGATCACCGTGCCGGTGATCCAACTGGCGACGCCGGGCTGATCGCTGAACGTCCAATCGGCCACGATTTCGGTCGGCTCCACCCGGTAGGTTTGCCCGGCGAACTCCACCGAGCGCAAGATACCCTGTTGCGGATCGCTGACCAGCGGGACCGCCGCCTGGGTCGGGGCCACCGTGGGTGGCACCGGTGTAGGCGGTTCGGCGGTATCCGTGGGCGCGGCTGCGGTAGCGGTGGGCGCGGCTGCCGTATCGGTGGGAAGCCCCGGATTCGGGGTGGTCAGCGGCCCTTGTACATTGGTCGGCAGGGCGGTCAGCGCGTTCGCGGGCTGGGGGATGACCGTGCCCGACTCAACGCCGCCGCCGGTCTGGGTGCTCGGCGGTATGGGGCTGGGGGTGCTGATCACAATTGGCGTGCCTGCCCCGACCGGGGTTTGCTCCAGCCCGGTGCTGGTCGAGGTTTCCGAAATGGGCGCGTTGCCATAGGGCGAGAACGCCTTGGTCACCGACGGCAGCGCCAGCGCGCCGACGATCAGCAGGATGACC
>JBBSEL010000821.1:0-2962 GCA_038239755.1 Chloroflexia bacterium
AATTAAACCACACGCTCCGCTGCTTGTGCGGGCCCCCGTCAATTCCTTTGAGTTTTAACCTTGCGGCCGTACTCCCCAGGTGGCACACTTACTGTGTTAACTACGGCACGGAGGGGCTCGATACCCCCCACACCTAGTGTGCATCGTTTACTGCGTGGACTACCGGGGTATCTAATCCCGTTCGCTCCCCACGCCTTCGCGTCTCAGCGTCAGGTCCGGCCCAGCAAGCCGCCTTCGCCACTGGTGTTCCTCCCGATCTCTACGCATTTCACCACTACACCGGGAATTCCACTTGCCTCTACCGACCTCCAGGTGACCAGTTTCCATGGACCCCGCCCAGTTAAGCCGAGCGATTTCACCACAGACTTGGCCTCCCGCCTACACGCGCTTTACACCCAGTAATTCCGGACAACGCTTGCCACCTACGTATTACCGCGGCTGCTGGCACGTAGTTAGCCGTGGCTTATTCCCCCGCTACTGTCCATCTCATCGCGGGGAAAAGGATTTTACACTCCGAAGAGCTTCATCATCCACGCGGCGTCGCTCCATCAGGGTTGCCCCCATTGTGGAAGATTCCTTACTGCTGCCTCCCGTAGGAGTCTGGGCCGTGTCTCAGTCCCAGTGTGGCTGATCATCCTCTCAGACCAGCTACGGATCGGAGCCTCGGTAGGCCGTTACCCCACCGACTAGCTAATCCGCCGCAGGCCCCTCTTTGAGCGCATTAAGCTTTCCTCTCCGTAATGAAACAGAGAGCGTATGCGGTATTAGCGCTGGTTTCCCAGCGTTATTCCCCACTCAAAGGCAGGTCGCCCACGTGTTACTCACCCGTCCGCCACTAGCACCCCCGAAAGGGTGCCCGTTCGACTTGCATGTATTAGGCGCGCCGCCAGCGTTCGTCCTGAGCCAGGATCAAACTCTCCAACAAGACTTCATCAGCCGTGTCACACACGACCAATAAGCTCATGGGTTTTGCCACTCGAGATTGTGCCCTCGCTGTTGCCAGCGCGGGCCGAGATCTGACCGGCAGGAATTGTTTGTTCGGGCTTAATTTTGAACTACTGACTTGTGAATATGACACAAAGTTATGAGCCATCTTGCTCACCACTCTGCTGTTGTTAAGGTGCGTCTTTTGCGCTGCCACCGGAACTTTTTTACGGCCCCGTTTTTGGCGGCGAGGGTCATTATACCACAGCCATCAGCGAATGTCAAATCCGTGGCGGCGGTGGAGGGCAAACAAAATCCGATGCACCTGGCATCGGAAGAGACGCAGCATAACCGTTTAGCGTGACAGTATCACGTCGTGTGGTCAGTTGGGACCCCTTAGCCCTCCCCGTTGGTTGTTCCCTTGAAAATGATTTTCCTGACTTGCATCAGACGAAATCAGATTTGCTGTCTTCCTGACCAGCAAGAGTCATTATACTCCGATGGTTACCAAAAGTCAAGACTTTGGGCGGATCAATTTCAAACCAAAATTTAGGCCCCAACCCAACAAGGGGCGAACAGCGGCACAGAAGATCGCAGCGCACAAGGCCACCCCGCTGCTACGGTGACGCGCACCATGTGCATCATCTGCGTGCGCATATGCGGTCCCTTCGGGTAAGGCCGGGATAAGGCTCAGGCGTCTGGCTCGTCCCAGAAGCGATCCTCCAGATAGCGGCTGCCGCCGTCAGGCAGCACGGTAACGACGACCCCGGCGCGCAACGTCTGCGCCACCCGCAAGGCGGCCAGCACGGCAGCCCCGGAGGACGGGCCGACCAGAATACCTTCGGTGCGGGCCAGGGCGCGGGTAATCGCCTGGGCGTCCTCGGTGGCAACCGTGGCGTGTACGTCGGCCAGGTGCGGGTCGTAGATGCCGGGCACCATCGCTGTAGGCATATGCTTCATCCCTTCGAGGCCGTGGAAGGCGGCATCGGGCTGCACCTCGGTCACTTCGATGGCCGGGTTGTATGCCTTGAGCCGTCGCGCCGTGCCCATGAACGTGCCGCTGGTGCCGAGTACGGCCACGAAGTGGGTCACCCGCCCCGCCGTCTGCTCCCAGATTTCGGGGCCGGTGCCATAATAGTGGGCCTGCCAGTTGGCCGGGTTGTTGTACTGGTCGGGGTAGAAGTAGCGATCCGGGGTGGCGGCAAAGCGACGGCGCGCCTCGCGGATCGCGCCGTCGGTCCCATCGGCGGCGGGCGTTTCGATGATCGTCGCGCCGTAGAGCCGCAGGAGCCGCTTGCGCTCTGGGCTAGCCGCGTCGGGCAGGCAGATCTCCACCCGGTAGCCCAGCGCCGCCCCGATCATCGCGTAGGCGATCCCGGTGTTGCCGGAACTGGCATCGAGGATGACTTTGCCGGGGGTGAGCAGGCCGCGCCGTTCGCCGTCGCGGATCATGTAGAGCGCGGCGCGGTCTTTCACCGAACCGCCGGGATTGAACCACTCGGCTTTAGCATAGATCTCGACATCAGGGCTGATATTGTGGGCCTCGGCCAGCCGGGCCAGGCACAAGAGCGGCGTATGGCCGATCTGGCCGATCAAATCATCCCGCTGGCGAGGGAAGGTGGGTATGACGACCGGAATGGTTAAGGTGTCCAAAAAAACCTCCAGGCAATAACAGAAGGCTGACCATGCGGCCAACCCCCTTTTTCAGCAGTATGGATCACCACGCCATTGTGGTTCTGAGCGGTTGCTCAGGCAGCGGAACAGGGAGCCGGGCCAGGTGGGAGAAGGCTGACCGCGCAACACGCACGCACGGCCAGCCGCGGACACGCGCAATAATACAGGCACGCGCTCAACAGAGCGGCGGGCGTGCTAGGGCGGTCTGCGGTTGTCAGAACCGGGCTATCCATAGGGTAAGTTCAAAAGAGCAATTAAGAACGCGGCGGCACAGGCAGCACCGGGTTCTGGTCTATATACCCCCATATTATAGCGTATAGATGTGTTCTCTCTTGTAACCGACCTTACGGAATCCGTCCGGCCT
>JBBSEL010000822.1:0-2961 GCA_038239755.1 Chloroflexia bacterium
GGCCAGGGCGTTCAGAGTCAGCAGGCCCAGCGACGGGGGGCAGTCGATCAGCACGAAATCGTAGCGCTTGCGGACGGCGGTCAGGGCGCGGGGGAGGCGTTGTTCGCGGGCCATCGCCCCGGCCAGTTGCACCTCGGCCCCGGCCAGATCGACCGACGCGGGGGCCAGGTCCAGGCCGGGTCGCTTGCTGGGGATGATCACATCGGTCAGGGGCCGCTCGTCCACCAGCACCTCGTACATCGACGGGCTGACTTCGTGCTTGTTAAAGCCCAGGCTGCTAGTCGCGTTGGCCTGCGAGTCCATGTCGATGAGCAGCACACGATGCCCTGCCGCACCGAGATACGCTCCCAGGTTCACGGCAGTGGTGGTCTTGCCTACGCCGCCTTTTTGATTGGCAATCGCCAGTACCCGTGTTTTTGCCACAGTGCTCTCACTTCAGGTCACTCAGGACCGATTTACCCATATTCGCCCCTTATTCTAACAGGTTCTAGGGCAAAGAGCAAACGTTCTAACGAGTGATGAGCGATGAGCGATGAGCAATGAGGGACGCGGGACGCGGGACGAGGTATAGTCGCTTCGTGCCTACTGCCTACTGCTTACTGCCTACTGCCTACTGCCCAGCGGCGGCGCGGCGGCGGTGGCGTTGCACTTTGGCGACGTTGCCGCAGCGGGCCATGCTGCACCAGCGGCGGTGCCCGGCTTGCGAGCGGTCGAAGAAGAAGGCGCGGCAGGTAGGATTGTGGCAGATACAGATGCGGGCGCGGTCGGGTGTGCCCAGGAGGCGGGCGGCATCCTCGGCCACGGCGATAAAGGCCGACCGGAGCGGGCTGGCCGTGGGCGGGGTGGTCAGCATCGGGCCGTCGGTGCCCCAGACTACGGCGAAGGGGCGGGCGACCGATGCGGTGGGGGCGCGGGTGGTCAGTTCTGGCCCCCCCGCCCCGGCCATCAGGTGGGGATAGGCGCGGGGCTGGTCGAGCCAGGCATTGATCAACGCCAGCGCCCCGGCAGGGACCGGGGCGCCCTCGGTCTGCGCCTCGGCGGCCAGCCGCACTGCCTCGCGCAAGCTCTGAACCTCGGCCAGCAGGTCCTCGGCTTCTGCCGGGTCGAACGGCGCATCGGGGGCCAGCAGCCCGGCCTGGATCGCCCAGGCCAGCAGCGTTTCGGGCGCGTCCAGGTATTCGGCGGCGTCACGCTCGGTGTTGACCAGATCCAGCGCGGGGTGACCACCCACAAAATCGAATTGTTCCGGCTCCTGGCGAGCAGCGACCATCGGCGTTGTAACCCCTTCGTGAAGATTGACACAGTTACTTATGATCTGCTATAATCGTACCAGATTTTGTAACCAGATGCAACCGCCCCAGGCGGTTAGCAATCCATACAAAGGAGTATGCAATGGCTGAAACGCAAGGCAAGGGGCTGGAAGGTGTCGTCGTCGCCAGCAGCAGCCTCAGTTTGGTCGAGGGGACGGAGGGGCGGCTGAGCTACCGGGGTTACAGCATTGATGACCTGGCTCAGCACGCCACCTTTGAAGAGATCGTCTATCTGCTCTGGTACGGCGAATTGCCGACCGAGTCGCAACTAGCCGAGTTCAACAGCAAGTTGGTGGCCCAACGCGAGTTGCCTGCCGGGGCGATGCGCCTCCTGCACGACTTGCCAAAAGAGGGCGCGCCAATTGATGCGCTGCGCACGATTGTGTCCGCGCTGGCGCTGTTTGATGCCGACGCCGAGAACCTGGGCCACGATGCGGTGCTGGACAAGGCGCTGATCCTGACCGCCCGCCTGCCGACGATCCTCACCGCCTACGCCCGGCTGCGCGACGGGCAAGACCCGGTCGCCCCCCGCGCCGACCTGGGGCACACCGCCAACCTGCTCTATATGCTCACCGGCAAAGACCCCACGCCCGAAGCGATCAGCGCGCTGGAGTCGTACATGGTGATGCTGGCCGAGCACAGCCTGAACGCCTCGACCTTCTCGGCCCGCGTGACCATCTCGGCGGTGTCCGACTATTACGCGGCGATCACGACGGCGATCGGCACGCTGAAAGGTACGGCCCACGGCGGCGCGAACCAGAAGGCGATGGAAATGATGCTGGAGATCGGCGCGCCCGATAACGTCCAGGCCTATGTGGACAACGCCCTGGCGACCAAACAGCGGTTGATGGGCCTGGGCCACCGCATCTACAAGACCCGCGACCCCCGCGCCGTCCACCTGGCTCGCCACTCCGAACGACTGGCGACCCTGACCGGCGACCGCCGCTGGCACGACGTGGCCGGGACACTCGACACGCTGTCGCGAGAGCACGAGTATTTCAACCAGCGCAAACTCTATCCCAACGTGGAGTTCTACTCCGCGCCGGTGCTCTACATGCTCGGCTTTGCCCCCGACCTGATGCCCGCGCTGTTCGCCTGTAGCCGCATCGCCGGGTGGACCGCCCACATTCTGGAGCAACTGGCCGACAACCGGATCATCCGCCCCAGCGCCGACTACACCGGCCCCGCGCCGGGCCGCGCCTGGGCACCGGTGGCAGGGCGCACCAACGGCAACGGGGCCGGTAACCACGCATAATGCTCCTGTCATATCCCTGTAACATCCATCGGTTACGCTAAAGACACACAGGCTCTCGCCTGGCGGACGCAGGCTCCCCACCGGGAGCCTGTGTTGTGTCTGATACCCCTGCTCATAAGGAGAACCCCATGCGTAGCCCCTGGCAGATCCCGGAACTGGCCCCGTTGTTGAAAGATGCAGACCACATAGACGTTAAAATAGTAGAAGGGCGCGTCACCCTGCGCGAGTTCCTGGCCGGGCTGGCCGGGTACCAGCCGGGGTGGATCACCACCCTCTACTGGGTGCGCGGCGGGTTTGTGCGCCTGCTGGGGATGCGCCAATCCGGGATCCCCCGTGCGGCGCGGCTACGCCCGGCCCAGGTGCCGATGCAGGCGGGGGCGAAGTTCAGCTTTTTCA
>JBBSEL010000823.1:0-2960 GCA_038239755.1 Chloroflexia bacterium
CGACGGTGGAAGTCAGCACGAAATAGCCGTTCATCGTCTCGCCCACCGCCAGGCTGGCATAGTAGCCGGTACCCTGGTGGTCGAAGCCGACATCGGTCCCGCCATAGGGCAAGAGCGCGCCATTAGTCCACGGGTCGGCAAACCGGGCACCCCCCCAGGAGCGGCCCGCGTCGGTGCTCCAGGCGTAGGCACTGATCGCCGTGCCGTCGCTGTAGTCGCTGTTGTAGGCCATCAGCACCCGGTTCGAGTCGGCGGGACTCACCGCCATGCTGATATCGGTACGGGTGGTCACCGTGCTGGTAGCGGCGGGGCTGACCAGGATATCCAACCCCCACTGGGGCAGGGCCAGCCGCCCACTCGCCACCCCGATCAACCGGCCCGGCACGAACGCCGCGACGGAGGGCACCGGCCCCCACGTGATCAGCGCCCCGAGGCCGCCGCCCAGCGCCCCGCAGAGCAACACAACCCGAACAAACCAGTTTAGCACGTTGATTAAAGACCTTTCTCAGCCAGAGCGCCTACCACGCCGCCATCACCTGCGTCCCTCTATTATAACAATTTATAGTCCAGGGCCGTGCAAGTGCTGCACGACCCTGGACAGAGACCCATCGGGGGGGTTACTGGCCCCCGTCGGGCGGGCGGGTATAGCGGTGCTTCAAGCCGGGCGCGAACCAGGCCGGGTCGCCCGCCGGGTGCAGCACGATTTCCGGCACCTGGGCCTCCGGCGAGTCATAGTGGGCGAACTCGGAATTCTGCCGCCGCACCTGTTCGGGGATCACCCCGGCCAGCAGCCTCGCCAGGTCTGCCGTCGCGTCCGGGGCGAGGCCCGGCACCAGTTCGACATGAATCCGCAGCCGTTCCCGCCGGTCGGCATCGTGGGTGACATACATAACAAACTTGCTCGTCACCCGGTCGCGCACCGCAGCGGCCTCCAACCCCGCCTTCACATTCTCCGGGTAGATATTCGCCCCGTAGAACGAGATGGTGAAGTCGCTGCGCCCGAAGATATAAACAAAGGGCAGGTTGGGCACCGGCCCGCTGTACCCGGCGGCCTGGAGATCGGCCAGCGGGTCGTGGCCCCCGGCCCGGCACGCGGCCAGCACATCGGCACAGGCGAGAACGCCCCCGGTGTCGTGGATGTTGTAGCGGATTAGCGGGGTGCCCGTTGCCGCCGTGAAGACCAACTCGCCGTCCACCTGCTCGAAATAGCGCAGGCTGGGGTCGTATTGGAGCAACGAGGGCAGGCGGGCTTCGCCAAAGAGCCGGGCCGCGAGATCCGGCTGCGCCGCCAGCGCCCGCCGCACCGCCACCGACAGCGGCCATTCGTGCCCCAGCACGGCGGCATCGGCAGAGCCATAGAGTGCGGCGCTGGTGGTGAACGGGTCGGGGCTGTGGGCCAGTTCGTGGGTGTGGGCGCGCCACTCCTCGCTGAACACCTCGCCCGCCCAGATCATCTTGATCCGGTAGGCGCTCCAGTCGAGGCCCGCCGCCCGCCCGGCATCCAGCACATCCTTGACGAACGGCGGATACCCGGCCAGCACCACCTGATCGAAGTGCGGCCCCAACTCCTGCACCGCCCGCAAGATCTCGTCGCGGTTGACCCCGGGTGTCACCAGTGTCAGCGGGTAGCCCTTTTGCGCCAGCAACGCCGTCGCCTGGGTGGTGAAGGTGCCCGCGATCCAGGTGCCCATCGCAAAGCAGACCACGACCAGCGTCTTGCGCTCGTGGGCACGGAAGGTGTGGCGGTAGATCTCCTCGAAGGAGATCGCGGTCGCCAGCTCTTGCATGATCCCGCGCGGCCAGAAAAACGGCTTGCCAGTCGATCCCGACGACACCGAAATCATATGCAGCGCGCTCAGGTTGCCGTCCCAGCACAGGTCGGGCAGGGGATACTGGGTCAGGTAATTCTTCTTGTCCATCACCGGCACCTGGATCAGGTCGGCGGGTGCCTGGATGCGCGCCGGGTCGCAGCCCTGCCGGGCCAGGAAATCGCCATAGGCGGGCACCCGCCGCGCCGCCTCGTGGAACAGGGCCAGCGCCCGCGCCGCGCCCGCCGCTTCGCGGTCAACAGCGGTGGCCGGGTCCGGCGCGGCCAGCGAAACGTTGAAAAAGTGGCGGTAGGCGTCTAAAACCTCATCCATACCGGCATCGTCTCCTCATGCAGGGGGTAGGCTATTCGTCGCGCTGGGTCGGCACCGGGGTTGCCCCGGTGACCCGCAACAGGTCGGCGGTCGCCACCTTCAGGTTCACCCCGCGCTGCCCGCCGCTCAGGTAGAGCGTCTCCAGGTCGAGCGCGCTCTGGTCAATGAAGATGCGGAACCCCTTTTGCAACAGCGCCAGCGGCGAGATCCCGCCGACCAGCAGCCCGGTCAACTGCTCCGCCTCACGCTGGGTCGCCATCCGCAGGCGCTTTTCGCCCACGGCGGGCTGTGCCCCCAGCCCCTTCAGGTCCAACTCTTGCGGGCCGGGCACCACCACCAACAGGGGTCGCCCCTGCCCGCTCTCCGGCAAGACGACCAGCGTCTTGAACACCTCGTCCGGCGGCACCCCCAGCAGTGTCGCAACTTCTACCGCCGAGTGGCGGGCCGGGTCGTAGTGGTGTGCCTCGTAGGCCACATGGGCCGCGTCCAGCACGCGCATCGCGTTGGTTTTCGCCCCTTTCGCGTTCTCTGCTTTCGCCATCGTTCCGGTCCTCATTCGTGCGTGTGGTATGCTATTATACAATGGAGTGGCCCCAGGCAGGTACCCACCCCAGCCCGCACCGGAGGGACGTTTGCTGCGCTTGGAACATCCATCCGGCGACCTATTGTATTTGGCCAAAAATTGTGTATAATCTCACAATAGAGGATTGTGAATTAATACACAAAGTTAGCGGCACCTGGTCCGTGCCCAGGCGCGTTGTTGAGAAGGATGGAACCCCCAATGGTTGCACAAGCTATGACAGCGAAGCCGATCCCGCA
>JBBSEL010000824.1:0-2956 GCA_038239755.1 Chloroflexia bacterium
CGCGGTTCGCCCTGAGCATCCAGTGCCCCCGGCACGTCCAGCAGCGTGGGCAGGGCGGAGCGGAAGCCGGTCGCGGCGATCACTGTGTCAAACGCCTCTTCCCGCCCATCGGCATAGACCACGCCGGTGGGGGTGAACCGGGCGATGGTGGGCCGGACGGTGATAAGCCCCGCTTTCAGCGCCGCCACGAACCCAACGTCGATGCACGGCACCTGATGATGGGTATAAGGAAAGCGGGTGGTGGGGCCGACACCGAGGCCGTAGGGCCGCATGTCGCCCAGCGCCTGCCGCGCGACGAACTGGCTGAGCTTGTCCAGCAGGCCAGGGGGCACCGGCAGGCGGCTCAACAGGAGGCCGGTGAACTGAATGGGCAGGCCGAAGCGGTCGCGGGGCACGATCAGCGGCGGGGTTCGCACGCTGATGGCGACGAAGTTCGCGCCTTGCTCGGCCAGGTCGGTGGCGATCTCCGCTCCGCTGTTGCCGATGCCGATCACTAGCACCCGTTGCCCGGCGTAGGCGCGCCCCGTCCGGTAGGCGGACGAATGGAGCAGCCGTCCGGTATATAGCTCCTGCCCCGGCCAGGTCGGCTGCTGGGGGATGTCGTACTGGCCGGTCGCCAGCACGACGACCGGGGTGCGCCAGGTGCCGCAGGCGCTCTCCACCTGCCAGAGGGGTCGGGGGGTTCGCTCGGCCAGGGCCACCCGCGTGGCTGGGCAGCCGGTGCGCACATCGAGCCGGAAGTGGGCGGCGTAGGCCTGGAGATAGCGGACGAACAGGTCTTTGCTTGGATAGCGGCCATAGGACCGGGGAATCGGGTGATGGGCCAGCCCCGACCAGGGCCGATAGGTGTGGAGATGCAGCCGGTCGTAGCGCCGCGCCCAGGTGCCCCCGATGGCGGCATCGCGTTCGAGGACGACGGCGGTGTACCCGCGTTGCTTCAAGGCCCCGGCGGTGGACAACCCGGCGGCCCCGCCCCCCACGATAACGATCGGGGCGATCGCATCCCGCGTGTTAGCCATATGCTCCTCCCTAGCAGCGAACGGTTCCTTCTGGCTCCGACCCTCCAACCCCTGGCAACGTCCCTTGCCCCGCCTGCGCCAGCGGACCAACTTGTCGCGGCATCCCTGCGGGCGCGCGCCTGGCCTTAGCACCGCACATTCTGTGCCGCGCCACCTCCAGAAAACACGGCTGTGCGCCGGGCAACCAGGCTGCTCGATCCTCTTGCATTCTGCTCCGTGATGGTGTATACTAATAAAGAGACTAAGTGGTCTCTTTTATGACGAGAGGAAACATGAGTAAGGGCGAGCAAACACGACAGCGGATCATCGAGCAAGCGGCGGGGCTGTTTAACCAGCGCGGCTACTCTGGGGCGGCGATCAACGATGTCATGGCAGTCACCGGCCTGCAAAAGGGCGGCATCTATCGCCATTTCCAGAGCAAAGAGGAGCTAGCCCTGGCGGCGTTCGACTTTGCGGTGCAGCAAAGCACCCGCCTGCTCGATCAAGCGATGCAGGCAACGACCGATCCTATCGATCAGCTCCTGGCCTTCATCACTGCGTTCTACACACGCGCGCAGCACCCGTCCGTGCCGGGAGGGTGTCCCGTCTTTAACACCCTGATCGACAGCGACGATGGCGATCCGGCCTTGTGCGCGCGGGCGCGGGCGGTGGTCACCCGCTGGGAACAGCTCATCAGCAGCAGCGTTACCTGCGGCATTGCGGAGGGGTCGGTGCGCGCCGACGCCGACCCGCAGGCCGTGGCGACCCTGCTGATCGGCACCCTGGAGGGTGCTATCCTACTGGCGCGGGTCCACGCCAATCCCCGCTATTTGCAACACGCGGTGAACCTGCTCACGAGCTACGTTCAGCGCGACCTGGCGATCTAACTAACCACGGGCGACACCGGTCGCCTACAGGCATCAACCGTTATGACCGGATCTGGTGACGGTCGCCCCTGGCCCCGATCCTGGTGTAGTGGCGACCGGAAGGTCGCTGATCGGGAGTACCCCACCAAGCGACCTGCCGGTCGCCCCTACACCGGCTATTCGACGGACAGGCTGCGCAGCCGTTCCGCCGCACTCTCCGGGGTGATATCGCGCTGCGGCTGGCCCAGCAGTTCGTAGCCGACCATGAACTTGCGCACGGTGGCGGAGCGGAGCAAGGGCGGGTAGAAGTGGGCGTGCATGTGCCATTCGGGATAGGGCTGGTCGTCGGTGGGCCGCTGGTGGAACCCCATGCTATAGGGGAAACTCACCTGAAACAAGCGGTCGTAGCGGCGGGTCACCTGCTGTAAAATATCGGCCAGGCCCGCGCGGGCATCGGGGTCGAGGTCGGGCAACGCGCCGTGGTGGGCGCGGGGCAGCACCAGTGTTTCAAACGGCCAGACCGCCCAAAACGGCACCATCGCCACAAAGTGCGCGTTCTGGCAGACCACGCGCCGTCCGTCTCGCTCTTCCAGCGCCAGGTAGTCGCAGAGCAAGCAGCCGCCCCCGGTCGCGGCGTAGGCCTGCTGCTCGCGCAGTTCCTTGGCCGGTTCGGTGGGGAGCCGCTCGTTGGCCCAGATCTGGCCGTGGGGATGCGGGTTGCTGGCGCCCATCATCGCCCCCCGGTTCTCGAAGATCTGGACGTGGCGCACCCAGGGCAGGGCGGCCAGTTCGGCGTATTGTTCGGTCCAGGTGTCCACGACGCGCCCGATTGCGGGGCGATCCATGCCCGCCAGGGTGAGGTCGTGGCGCGGCGAGAAGCAGACCACCCGGCAGATCCCCCGCTCGCTCTCGGCCTGCAACAGCGGCGGGCGTCCCTCTACCGCCGCGGCTTCGTGCTGCACCGGCGTGTCGGGGCGTAGGGCGGCGTAGTCATTATCGAAGACGAAGGTCTCCTCGTAATCGGGGTTGTGGTCGCCCCCCGCACGCGCGTTGCCGGGGCAGAGGTAGCAGGTGGGATCGTAGGTGGGGCGC
>JBBSEL010000825.1:0-2949 GCA_038239755.1 Chloroflexia bacterium
CGCTGCAAAGTCGCTACCCGATCACCGCCGAGTATCTGGTGCTCGACCTGACCACGCCAGACAGCGGCGAACAACTCCAGACCGAGATCGCCCGGCGTGGCTACCGGGTCCGGGCGCTGATCAACAATGCCGGGTTCGGCACGGTCGGCACCCCCTTTGCCGAGGTGCCGCTGGACCGCTCGATGGACATGGCCCGGCTGAACATGGATGCGTTGGTGGACTTGACCGGGCGCTACCTGCCGGAGATGCTGGCGCGGGGGAGCGGGGATATCATCAACGTGTCCAGCGTGGCCGGGTTCCAACCCATCGCCAAAATCGCCCTCTACAGCGCCACTAAAGCGTTCGTGCTCAACTTCAGCCTGGGGCTGTGGGCCGAAACGCGGGGCAGCGGCGTGCGGGTGCTGGCCTTGTGCCCCGGCAACACCGCCACCGAATGGGCTGCCGTGGCCGGGGCACCCGGCGGCGAGGGGCAGGATCACAGCCTGTCAGCCCGCCGCGTGGTAGTCGAGGGGCTGCGGGCGCTAGAGCGCAACGCGGGCTATGTCGTCGTCGCCCCGCCGGAGCAAGTCGCCATGCGCCTGCTGAGCCGGTTGGTCCCGCGCAAGCTGGTCGCCCGCGCCACCCAACGCCTGCTCTAGACCCGGTCCAGTGGCAGCACTTCGAGCAGTTGATCCAGCGAGGTCAATTGGAAATACTGGTAGAAGGCCAGCATCGTCTCGCTGTCGAAGCGGTCGAGCCGGTCGTCGTCATAATACCAGCGCCGCACGGTGCTGACCGACACGCCGGTCATCTCGGCCACATCGGGGATGCTCAGCGGCGGGTTGTGGGTGTCGGCCAGGTGGGCCAGCCGCGAACGAATGATATAGTGCGCCATGAGGGGTGCCTCTCTATCGGTATACCAGAATCATAGGCGCATTATAGCAGATGCGGCCCGATCACGGATCGAACAACTCGATCGGCTGCAGTGGGGCCGTCTTGTGGCGTGCCGGGGCAGCCACAGGTTGGCGCAACATCCAGACCAGCGCAAGGCCGGTAATGACGCCATAAACCAGCGCCCCGGCCATCCAACCCACAACCCAGTAGACATGATCATCGTGCGGCAAGAAGGAATAAGTGCGCTGATCCAATCCCGCGAAAAGCCCCCCGACGAGAACATAGGCCAGCACCGCCCCCAGCCAGGCCCCGCCGTTCGCTATAGGCCACAACCCCGGCTGGGGGACATAACGGCGCAGCACCCCATACTGGGCCAGGCCAAAGATAAACCCCGTCCAGGTGCCGAACAACGGTCCAAAGGTAAACGCGGAGCCGATCAGCGCCAGGACCATCGCTACCCCGGTTCCCAGCCAGCAAGCGGCCAGCCACTTCCGCCACGCACTCCGCCTTAAGTAACCCCATAAGACCAGACCCTGACCTAGCCCGATCACTGGCCCCAGGAAAAAGAACAAATCCCAAACCCAAAAGAGCAGACGGTCGCTAGAATGCTGCGCCTCCGAAGGAGCGGCTAGCAGCAGCCCTAGCGTGGCCGCCAGAGTCGTCGCCAGGACCCACGCGCCCCACAAGCCCCAACCAGGAAGGCGGGGCAGCATCAGCGGGTCTAAAGGCGTGGTGGATCGGACCATGTGGCTCCTCTCATCGGGTGGACAGATCGGTGATATCCAACGTGGAGACCAGCAGCGTTTCCTGGTAATCGGGGGTAGCGGCCAGGCACGCACCGTCAGGGCCGAAGACGAAGGAGCCGCCGGGGAAGTCCTCATCGACCGTGCGGCCCGTCTGCGTGGCTACGACGATAGGCAGGCGATGGGCGCGGGCGTAACCGGGCAGCCGCTCGGCCAGGTAGCCCTTGTACCAGTTGTAGCCGTCTTGCCAGGAAGCCGCGTCGGTGCGCCGGGTGTAGAGGCCGGGGGCAGAGGAGTGGAAGACCACCTGCGCCCCACCCGCCGCGAAGGCCGCGAAGAGGTCGGGCCGGTCGCTGTCGGCGCAGATGGCGAGGGCACAGCGGATCGGGCCACCCGGCAACGGCAAGGTGAACACAGGCATGGCGCTGCCGGGGGCGTAATACAACGCATCGTCGGCGGGGATCTCCACCTTGCGATAGATCCCGATGATTTCCCCGTCCGCCGCCAGCACCTGGGTGACGAACGGCTTGCCCGCCGGGTTCTCTTCGAGGAACCCCGCCGACGCGGCCAGGGGATAGCGCGCCGTCAGGGCCACGAACTGCGCCACCAGGGGCGAATCGAGCGGCTGGACGCTCTGGGGGAAGCGGGACGGATCGGCGTAGCCTGATAGCCCGGCTTCGGGAAAGATCGCCACCTCGCAGCCCGCCGCCGCAGCCAGGCCCAGCAATGCCTCCGTCCGCGCCAGGTTGCCGGGCCAATCGCCTTTTTCACAGCGCATCTGGGCCAGCCCCACGGTCAATCGGGTCACGCGGGCGCATCCGGCGGGGGCGGTTCGTCGGCGGCAGGCGGCGCAGCGGGTGGGCGGCGATGGCGCGCCTGGCGGGCAGCGACCTCGCCTTCATAGCCCCGGTCGGTGGGGCGGTAGTAGACGCGGCCCCGCAACGAGTCGGGCAGGTGTTCCTGGTCCACCACCGCATCGGGCGCATCATGGGCGTACTGATAGCCCTTGCCGTAGCCCAGGCCACTCATCAAAGGGGTAGCAGCGTTGCGCAGGTGGATCGGGACGGGGTCGGCGCGGGTGCGGGCCACGTCCTGCTGCACCTGGCTGTAGGCGACGTAGACGGCGTTGCTCTTCGGCGCGGTGGCGAGGTAGACGGCGCACTCGGCCAACGCCAGCGCGCCTTCGGGCAGCCCCAGGAAGTGGATCGCCTGCTGCGCGGCCATCGCCAGCGGCAGGGCGTGGGGATCGGCCAGGCCGATGTCCTCGGTCGCCATCCGCACCAGCCGCCGGGCCAGGAACAGCGGGTCTTCGCCCCCCTCCAGCATCCGCCCC
>JBBSEL010000826.1:0-2945 GCA_038239755.1 Chloroflexia bacterium
CGCAAATACTTGGCACTCCGTACTCAGCACTCAGGACTTGAACAAGGAGGCTTTCGTATCGCTACTGCAACTGTGCCCCAGGCGGCTCCGGCGGCTCCGGTGGTCCCGGTGGTCCCGGTGGCTCCGGTGACGACGACTGCTGGACCCCGTGTCAATCCTCGCGTTGCCACGCTGCGCGACCGGATGCTGACGGCGGTGGCGGCGGTGGTGTCGTTCGGGCTGCTGGCCGGGCTGATCGCCTGGCAGGCCAACGCGGTCACCTACAGCGCCTATCACACGCTGGTGGACGAGGGGTCGGTCAGCGTGGACGCGGCGTTGCAGGCCCGCGCCGCCGTGCTCGACCACATGAGCGCCGCCGCCACCTATCTTGCCACTACCGGCGCGCCGCAACAGGCCGCCCTCGCCACCGGACGCGCCCGCTGGGACGAGTTCAACAACGAATCGCGCATCTCCTGGCGCAACCTGACTGACCCCACCCACGGCGAAACCAACGTCTATGCCGCCGCCGACCGCGCCGCCAGCGACTACATCCAGCAGATCGGCGCGATGTACGCCTACTATAACGCCAAGGACCTCAAGAGCGCGGGCACCTCGTTCCTGGCCGCCCGCGAAACGCTGAACAGCCGCCTGGTCCCCGCGCTGGGCGGGCTTGAAGCGGTGAAGGTGGAGGACATGGAGGCCACCTACGCCGGGGCGGCGGCGCGGATCAGTACGTGGCAGACCGTCCTGGTCGGCAGCGCCGGGGTGCTGGTCCTGCTCCTGGGGTTCGGGCTACTGATGATCCGGCGGATGCATTACCGCTGGTCGTGGTCGGTCGGGGGGGCGCTGGTGCTGACGGTGGCGCTGGCCGCCTGGATGTACTTTTCGCTCTCGGCGGCGGCCAGCGATGCCCGCGTGATGGTCCGCGACGCCTATGACAACGTGGCCGGGGCGCAAGACCTGACCGCCTTGCTCAGCCAGGGTCGCGCCCTGGAGAACATCGCCATCTTCGACTCGGCCAACTCCACCACCCACTTCCAGAGCTTCGACGTTTACAACACGCTGGTGGAGCAGAAGCTGTGCGGCCCGGTGGGCTGCACCAAAACCTCGTTCACCGGGAGTGATACGTCGGACTTTGTCAATTATTCGGTGGTGCAGGCCGCGCTGGCTGAGCAGGATAAGCTGGGCCTACCTCGCGCCCCGTTGATCGCCAACATCCACTTCGACGGGCAGGCTCACGGCTTGGAGCAGGTCCGCCTGGCCTATCAAGCCTGGATCGCTGACCACGCTACGATCCGGCAGCAGGTCACCGCCCAGCAGATCGATCAGGCCGCCGCGACCAGCACCGGCCAGAGCGACCCGGCCTTCCTCCAACTGATCCAGAGCACCGACGCGGTGCGCGCCATCGCCCGCGCCCAGTTCGACCAGATCTGGCAGCGGGTCTACGCGATCAGCCTGGCGAACCAGGCACTGGCGTTGTTGTTCCCCCTGGCGGGCATTGTCGCCGCCTGGGGCGTCTGGCAGCGGCGGCGCGAGTTGTTCGTCTAGCTGCCCCTTCGCCGCCTGAGCCGTCCCGGTTACGGGGCGGCTCTTTCTGTGTCCGGCGCGTCTGGCGCAGCGGGTATCGGCGGCAGGTGGCGTAGACCCATCGCCTCGCCCTGCTGCTGGAGGAGCATGGCGACTAGCCCCGTCCAGCCCGTCTGATGGCTCGCCCCCACGCCCGCGCCCGTGTCGCCGTGGAAGTACTCGTAGAACGGGATATAATCGCGCCAGTGCGGGTCGTGCTGGAACGTGGTCTGATCGCCAAAGACGGCCCGCCGCCCGTCCCCGTCGCGCAAGAAGATTGCGGTCAGGCGGCGTGAGATCGCGTCGGCGGCCTCCGCTAGCGTCAGGTATTGGCCCGACCCGGTGGGGCACTCCACCTTGAACTCGTCGCCGTAGTAGTGGTGGTACTCCTGCAACGACTCGACGATCAGGTAGTTGACCGGGAACCAGATCGGCCCGCGCCAGTTGGAATTGCCGCCGAACAGGCCGCTGTTCGACTCGCCCGGCAGGTAATCGACCACGTAGCGCGCCCCCTCCACCTCTAGCACATAGGGATGCTCGGCATGGTAGCGTGACAGGGCGCGGATGCCGTAGGGCGAGAGGAACTCGGCCTCGTCCAGCATTCGGCGTAGCACCCGTTTCATCCGGTGGCCGCGCAAGAGCGCCAGCAGGTGGGTGTCGTCCATCCCCGGCTGCTGCCAGCGGGCGACCAGGCTCGCCAGGCCGGGGCGGTATTTCAGGAACCAGCCCAGGCGGCGCTTGAATTCGGGCAGGCGGTCGAGGAGTTCCGGCTCGATATGGGTGACGGCGAACAGCGGGATCAGCCCGACCATCGAGTGGATCTTGAGCGGGAAGTTGATATCGCTTTCGGGCCGGTCCACATGCAGCACGTCGTAGAAGAACTCGTCCTCCTCGTTCCACAGCGCGATCCCGGTGCTGCCGAGATTGTTCATCGCCCCGGCGATATGGAGGAAGTGCTCGAAGAACTTGGTGGCGATATCCTCGTAGACCGGGTCCGCGCTCGCCAGTTCCAGCGCGATGGTCAGCAGGTTCAGGCAGTACATCGCCATCCAACTGGTGCCGTCGCTCTGCTCGATATGGCCGCCGGTGGGCAGCGGGGCGCTGCGGTCGAACACGCCGATATTGTCCAGCCCCAGGAAGCCGCCCTGGAAGATGTTCATCCCCTCCGAGTCCTTGCGGTTGACCCACCAGGTGAAGTTGAGCAGCAGCTTATGGAATACGCGCTCCAAGAAGGCCCGGTCGCGCACCCCCCAGCGCTGCCCCTCGATCTCGTAGACCCGCCAGGCGGCCCAGGCCAGCACGGGCGGGTTGACATCACCGAAGGCCCATTCGTAGGCCGGGATCTGGCCGTTGGGGTGCTGGTACCACTCGCGCCCCAGCAGGAGCAGTTGCTCCTTGGC
>JBBSEL010000827.1:0-2942 GCA_038239755.1 Chloroflexia bacterium
CGGCCCCCGCAAAGGTTCCCGCTATGGCCCAATTAACCCACGCGCACAACGACGAGTGGACCGCCAACGACGCGCAAGCCGCTGCGGCCGCGGTCCCCCTCGCGCTGCGGGTCCGGCACTTCCTGACCGGCCCCTACCCCACCCTCATCTCGCGGCTGGTGCTCGGCGGCATCTTTTTCCTATCGGGGCTGACCAAGCTGGGAGTGCCCGCCGCCTTTACCGAGAGCATCAACTCCTACGAAATGCCCCTCCCGGCGGCGCTGGTCCAGATCATGGCCGTCGGCTTGCCGCCGCTGGAGATCCTGATCGGGCTGGGGCTGCTGTTCGGGGTGCTGACCCGCCTGTGGGCCGGGATCAGCACGGGCCTGATGATCGTCTTCACCATTGCCATGCTCCAGGCGGCGGCGCGGGGCCTCGACCCCAACTGCGGCTGCTTCGCCGGGCCGACGGGCAACCCGCTGGGCCTCCAGTTGGTCCAGGCGCTTGGCCCCATCGGGACGTTCCTGGCGAACGAGCGAGTCGGCGTGGTCAGCATCACCCGCGATCTTATTTTCCTGCTGATGGGGATTCACCTGCTGCGCGTGCCCATGATCTGGAGCTTCGATAGCTGGCGGCGTGGTCGCGCCGACGCCGAGGCTGGCGACGATCCGGCCCTTGAAGAAGCCAGCCAGGAAGCCTAGCCCCCCGCGAACGCCTCGCCCGCCCCGCGTCAGCCTTCCAGCCCTTGCGTTAGGTGCCTTGTTCTGGTATAATTAGCACGCGTGTAAGAGGGCTGGCGCGGCCTGTGGGAATAGGATGACTGCTGGCGGTTCGCCGCTAGAGGAAAGTCCGAGCTGCATAGAGCAAGGGTGCCTCGTGAAAGCGGGGGCAGGTGCCGGTTACACGTTTCCGGTGCTTGACAGTCCACATCGGCATCGGGGGCAACCCCGGTGAGAGCAACAGAGACCAATACCGCCTCTGGCGGAGTGAAAAGGGCAATCCTCCCTGCAGCAATCTCCGGTCCGCCCGCACAAGACGGTGGCTCGCCGAGCCGGGCGAAAGTCGAGAGCAGGCGCTTAAGCAATGCGGCGCCCGGATCCTTCGGGGTCTGAGAAAGATGGTCATCTAAAACAGAACTCGGCTTACTCATTTTCGCAGGTCGCAACATCCCTCAACTCGTATACGGTGGCTGTAGCTCAATTGGCAGAGTGCCTGATTGTGGATCAGGAGGTTGCGGGATCGTGCCCCGTCAGCCACCCCCGGTGGATACTCTAAAAGAGGCACAAAAGACCCGCAGCAGTTGCTGCGGGTCTTTTGTGCCTCGCCTATATAATTTCTGGTAGACCATCATCTACTTTGGGGTTAGGGCGCATTAAAGCCTATAGAGCCATGAATTTTTCTCACTGGAAATTCTATTATTTCGCGCGGTATGTTATTCAAAATGTTTGTGACATAATAACCCAAGTACAGAGGATCTTCAATTGGCTCTACTCTGGCTGTGATCAAAGCCATTAGCGCGGCTGTGAAGTAGAGTAGAGCATCCTCACCAGCATCGATAAAAGTTAAATAGCCTTGAGGGATAAATGAATCATGTACTTCATAGTTCTTAACTACTACTTTTCCTGCCGATAACAGGAGCATCAGATCGGGCCAGATGTCATCTGCTGAATTAATCATCTCATCTGTAGGCCACGTAGAATTGAAAGTTTGCCCACCATTAAGGAAAATAGCGACAGTAGCTATGTGAGGGGTAGGTGTGCGCAATAGGTTGGTTTACGCGACCCATCGGTCAGCCAACACTTGCAGGGCTTTAGAGCGCCGCCCACGCTGTCTGGGTGGCTGCCAACGTGAAGGTGCTACTTTGTACCAGAGCAACTCTTCCACACTCCAGCGGCGTTCAGTGATGCCCGCGGCCATCGCTGGCGTACGCTCGCTTCTGCCGCGCTTGCGGCTGGCATGATGCTCGCAGAAGTTGTAGACCGTGCCGACTAAGTACATCCCTGCCGCCAGCGTGCCCTCCAGTCGAGCCAGGTTCCTGCTACGCCGCGCCAGTGCCGCCAGGCACTGCCGGAACGTGCCGTTCAAGCGTTCGATGTAGGCGGTGTTCAGCACCCCGCCGCCTTGCGTGAGTTCCAGCAACGCTTGCGCCGCTGCCGCCGCACCGATTACCAGGCGCCGCTCCACACTGATCACCCGCCGTTGTTTGCTTCGTTTGATCACCTGTCCCATAACCAATCCGCTCCAAGCGATCAACCGCGGTCGTCCGCGCCGACCAGTGGGTTCGCGGCGCCGAAAGGTGCGCGTGACGGCATCCACATAGCTGCTGAGGCCGTCCACCATAAACAACAACGGTGCCTGCAACACGGCACGCCCGATCAGGCCAAGCAAGCTGCGGATCAAGTGCTTATCACGTTTGGCACTGACCACCCCACCCAGCCAGAGCCGCGTCGGCACAGCGATAGCCATCGCCAACCAGACTTTGCCGCGTTGTGTCTTAGCGCAGATCTCATCGGCTTGCACCTGAGCTTGGTCGCGTGGCTGCAGCACCAATTGCTCATGTACGGCCTGGGCATGAGCGCCGGAATTGTTGACCCAACGGCGCACGGTGCGGGCTTGGAAGCCCCAAGCGGCAACGACCGCCTCGACGGGACAGCCATAAGCGATCAAGGTGATGATCAGCGCAATCAGCGCCGGGTCGGTATGCTGACGGAAGAAGGGCGTACCGCGCCGAGCGCTGAAGGCCTTGCCACAGACGGAGCAAGTGTAAAGCTGGCGTTTGCTGTCGTGAATAGTAATGTTGCCTTGCTGGGTTTGACCCCGGGCAGGACAGGCGGAATTGGGGCAGAATTGTTGATGCGGGTCCATCGTACCTCTCTCGAATTGCAAGTTCAAGAGATTCTACGAAGACCTGCATCTGTTTTCCAGCTGCCGCTACCATAACCAACCTATAACGCACACCTACC
>JBBSEL010000828.1:0-2941 GCA_038239755.1 Chloroflexia bacterium
CACACGGCTTGCGCCGTGGGCTACCATCTGTCGCCCCTCCGGGACTGCCTGACCCGCAGAGTATGCAAAGAGGCCAGGCAGGTGCCGGACCTCTTTGCTGCGCAGGGTGGCAGGGCTAGACCTTGAAGTAGCGGTCGAAGTCGCCGTCCCAGCCGGTGGGGGTGTAGTCGCCGGATTCGGGGTCCTGGGTGTAGGTGCCGTGGTACTCGCCACGGGCGATCTGGCTCAAGGCATCGACGAGCGCGTCCACATCCTCGAAGGTGTTGTAGAGGCCGAAGGAGGCGCGGATCAGACCGGGCATCTGGCTCTTGTTGCGCGCTACCAACTCAACGCGGACGGCCTCGGCCTCCGCTGGCGAGAGGCCGAGCAGGTGCAGGATATAGGGGTGGGCGCAGAAGCAGCCGTTGCGCACCCCGATCCCGAACTCGTAGCCCAGGATCGCCGCCACCAGGAAATGCGACATCCCGGCCAGGTTGAACGGGATCGCCCCGACCCGCAGCGCCGCCTCGTCGGGGTCAGGGTTGCCGAGGATCTGGATGCCGGGCACTTCCCGCAGGCGGCGCAGGGCATAGGCGGTCAACTCGGCCTCATGCTGCGCGACGGCATCCATGCCGATGGCCTGAAGCTGGCGGATCGCCGCTGCCAGGGCGATGGCCCCGACGGTGTTCGGGCTGCCTGCCTCGTCGCGGTCGGGCGCGTCGGCCCAGACCACATCGTCCACCATGACAATCGCCACCGTGCCACCGCCCGTCATATCGGGGGTGCCGTGCTCAAACGTGTCGCGCCGCCCGATCAGCACGCCGGTGCCCACCGGGGCGTACATTTTGTGCGCCGAGAGGGAGATATAATCGAGGTGGCCGGGATCAGACAAGGGGCGCATGTCGATGGCGCGGTGCGGGGCCAGTTGGGCGCAATCCACGGCGATCTGCGCGCCTACCGCGTGGGCCTTCTCGGCCAGCCGGTGGATCGGGTTGATGAAGCCGGTGACGTTGCTCGCTCCGGTGATCGCCACCAGCGCCAGCCGGTCGCCATACTCGGCCAGCTTGGCATCGAAATCGGCCTCGTCCAGCCGCCCGTCGGGGGTCACCGCGACGTGGACTGTGTGCGTCGCCGCCCGCCAGGGCAGGTCGTTGGAGTGGTGTTCCATCATGCTGACCAGCACCGTGTCACGCTGGGCGGTGAAGGGGAAGCGCCGGGCCAGCTTGTTGATCGACTCGGTGGTGTTCTTGGTGAAGATGCAGACATGCTCCGCCGGGTCGGCGTGGACGAAGTCCATCACCACCTGGCGGGCCTGCTCGTAGGCATGGGTGGCGAGCTGGCTCTTAAAGCCGGTGCCGCGATGCACGCTGCTGTAATAGGTGAAAAAATGGTTCACCGCTTGCTGGACGACCAGAAGCGGTGGAGTGGAGGCGGCATTATCGAGATTGACGTAACAGCGACAGCTACCGTCTAGCAACGGCACTTCGCCTTCCAGGCCAACGAAGAGATCGCGGTACGAATCGACCGCAGCGTGCGTCATCATCGGATGTATACTCCTTTGTATACCGGGGATCCCGGCAGGCCAGGATCGGGCCAAAATCAGCCGCCGCTCAGCGCCAGGACACCGGGCACATAGGTTTCGGCGTGTGCCCGCAGATCGCGCACGATGGCGGCCAGCGTGGCGATGGTGTAGTCGATGTCCGCCGGGGTGTTTTCGTGCCCCAGGGTCAGCCGCAGCGAGCCGCGCCCCAGCGCGTGCGGCGTGCCCAGCGCCTCCAGCACATGGCTGATCGTGGGCGAGCCGCTGTGGCAGGCCGACCCGCTCGACGCGCTGATGCCCGCCAGGTCCAGCCGCAAGAGCAGATCTTCGCCGGTGACGCCGCCGAAGCAGAAGGCGACGTTGTTCGGCAGCCGTTCGCTGGGGTGGCCCTGGAGATGCGCGTCGGGGATCTCGCGGCGGATGCCCGCGATCAGGGTGTCGCGCAGCGCCGTGATGCGGGGCACGTCCTCGGCGGCGAGGGCAGCAGCACGGGTGAGCGCGGTGGCGAGGCCGACGATGCCGGGGACGTTCTCGGTGCCGGAACGACGCTTGGCCTCCTGCCCCCCGCCGTCTTGCTGTGGGACCAACGTAGTGCCGGTGCGGACATAGAGCAAGCCGACCCCTTTCGGCCCGTAGAACTTGTGGGCCGACATTGCCAGCAGATCCACGCCCAGGCGATCCACGTTCAGGTCGAGCGCGCCGCCCGCCTGCACCGCGTCGGTGTGGAACAGCACCCCCGCCGCCCGGCACACCGCGCCGATAGCGGCGATGGGCTGGACGGTGCCGACCTCGTTGTTGGCATACATCACGCTGACCAGGGCTGTGTCGGGGCGGATCGCGGCGGCCACAGCCTCTGGGGCGACCCGGCCCATCTGGTCCACCCGAAGGACAGTCACCGCGAAGCCCTGCGCCTCCAGGGTCTCGACCGAATGGAGGACAGCGTGATGTTCGGTCGCCACGGTGATGAGGTGGGTGGAGGGATGCCCGGCCCGGCGGTGTGCCCAGGCCGCGCCCTTGATCGCCAGGTTATCGGCCTCGGTGCCGCCGCTGGTGAAGACGATCTCGCGGGGCCGCGCCCCCAGCACCCCGGCCACAGCGCGGCGCGCGCCCTCTAGCCCGGCATTGGCCGTCCGCCCCTGCCGGTGGACGCTCGACGGGTTGCCCGCCCGTTCGGTGAAGAACGGCAGCATGGCCGCCACCACGTCGGGGTGGGTCGCCGTCGTCGCGGCGTGGTCCAAATAAATATCCGGTTGCTCCGAGTCCATTTCCACATCCTCCCAGGCGCTAGCGTGTCTGGGGGTATTATACCATAACGGGGGTTTGGACGAGGTATGAGGTACGAGGTACGAGGTATGAGGTATGAGGCACGAGGTACGTATTCTTAACAGGGCTGATGCATTCTCCTGGGTAGGGGCCGACACA
>JBBSEL010000829.1:0-2939 GCA_038239755.1 Chloroflexia bacterium
AGGTGGTGGGGGCGGAGGCGCGGCTGCCCCTGCGGCTGGTGGCCTTCGATTTGCTCTTGCTGCATGGGCAGGATCTCACCCGCGAACCCTACGAAGAGCGCCGCCGCCAACTGGCCGAAGCCGTGCAGCCCGGCCCCGTTCTGCGGATCACCGACGCGCTCTACACCGAAGACCCCGAAGAGATGGCGCTTTTCTATGACGACTCGGTGGTGGGCGAGGGGCTGGAGGGCATCGTCGCCAAGAAGCTGACCGGCACCTACCAGGCGGGCAAGCGCGACTTCAACTGGATCAAGCTCAAACGCTCGTATCAAGCCTCCTCGCTGGCCGATACGGTGGATGTGGTGGTCGTCGGCTATTATTATGGGCGGGGACGGCGCGCTAGCTGGGGTGTCGGTTCGCTCCTCTGCGCGGTCTACGACCCGGCCACCGACACCTTCCCCACGGTCACCCGCTGCGCCAGCGGCCTGTCCGATGCGGGCTGGATCGAACTGGGCCAGCGGTTGAAGGCGGACCAGATTGAGCACAAAGATCCGCGCGTGGTCGCGTCGCTCAAGCCCGATCTATGGGTGGTGCCGCGCTATGTCTTCGAGATCCAAGCCGACGAGGTGAGCCGCAGCCCTATGCACCCGGCGGGCAGCAGCGACGGCGGCCCCGGCTACGCCCTGCGCTTTCCGCGCCTGCTCAAAGAGCGCGAAAAGCAGCCGACCGACGCTACCACCGTGGCCGAGGTGCTGGATCTCTACCAGATGCAAGGGCACAAAGGCGAGAGCGGCAAGCGGGGAAAGAAGCAGCCGAAGGCGGATGCCGGGGTGCAGGAGGCGTGACATTAGACTGGCGAGTATACATTCATACCGACCCAGACATTCTGTTGGGAAAGCCCGTTGTGAAGGGCACGCGGCTAGCCGTCGAGTTCATCCTGCGCCTCTTCGCCGCCGGGTGGACCGCGCAGCAGGTACTGGAAAGCTATCCGTCATTGACGCCGGAGGCACTGCGAACCGCCCATTCTTATAAAAATCCCATACCTAATTAGAGGAGACCTATTGTGGGAAATGTCAGCAAACACGGCCTGGTACGGACCACGCCGGAAAATATCTATCAGTATGTGGCCGAGGTGGCCCATGCGCCGGAGTACATCACCGCCTTTACCCAGGTCCTCAGCGGGCCAGAACCGACAGGCCCGCCCGCTATCGGCCAGCGCTACCGGGTGCAGGCCTCGTTCTTGGGCCAGCAGGTGGTGCTGGGCCTGCGGGTGGCCCAACTAGAGCCAGAGCGGATGGTGGAATTGGCCCTGGAAGGCAACCCCAGCGGGCACCTCCGCATCCACCTGACCCCGGAGCACGATGGCGCGGCGACCAGGGTAGAAGCCTCGCTCGACATGCCCGACTTCCCCACCCCGATGCTCAACATGGTCATCGGCGGCGTGCTCGACGACGCGCTCCACCGGCTGAACCGGACGCTGCGGGAAGAAGTCGAGTAGGCGGTAGCCAGAGAGCCAATCATGAACAAGGCACCTAACCAACCCGATGACGACGAGATGTTGGAAGAGTACGATTTTAGTAACGGTGTGCGCGGCAAGTATGCTCAACGCTTCGCTGCGGGAAGCAATATCATCATTCTCGATCCCGATTTGGTGGAATTATTCCCCAACTCAGCAGCGGTGAACAATGCGCTGCGGATGTTGGTGAGGCTTGCGCGGCAAACCGTTCACGACAGCACCGGCTGAACGCGAAGCTACCCATAGGAGGCCACGCGAATGGACCGCATTGGGGCGAACGGCGTGATGGCGGCGCGGGCGCAGGCGGTGACCCGCGACGACCCGGCGTTTGCCCAGGTGCTGGTGGAGGAGCGCAAGACTGGACTCTTCTTCTTCCACCGCGTGCAGCCGGAGGCGCGGCCCGCCTGGGAAGCGTACTACACCCTCTGGGCGCGCATTGTGCCGGATGACCCCGAACGGAGCCTGTACCAACTGGAATACATGCGTTATACCAACCGCTGGCAGCCGCTGGAGTTTATCGGCAGTCTGGAAGAGTGCGTGCGTGAGATCCGGCGCGATAGTTATGGCGTCTTTTTCGGGCCGGGTGGTCCACCGCCTCCACCATTAATTGATGCGCGGTCTTAATTCCTAAAAGGAGCAGCCCTATGCAAGAACTGGACAAACGGATCGGCCTGCTGCGGCTGTTGCTGGCCGACGTAGAGGTCCGCGAGCAGCAGCGGACCACGCTGACCAAGCAGTACCGGGGCCAGCTTCAGCATATCGTGGAAGTGACCGTCGTCCAGACTGGCGACCTGGGGGCGGCCCTGGCGGCGATGCAAGAGGTAGAAGAGCGGCTGGCAGCGGTGGAGCGCACCGGGCGGCACCTGGGCCAGGTGCGGGCACGCGCCGCCACCGAGCTAGAAGCGTTGTTGCTGACCCGCCGCGTGGCCGAGGCCCAGGCCCAACTGGCCGAACTGGAAGCCCGCCAGCAGGACGTGAACGCCCGGCTGGCCCGGTTGCGCCCGGTGGCGGCGACAGCCGGGAGCGAGGGCACCACATCCACCGTAGAGGACGACGCGGCGACCCCTGGTGAGAGTAGCGATGAAGAGGCGTCCCTCCATGCGCTGAACGAGGCAGTGCAGCGCGACATCGCCCGCCTGCACCGCCTGATCCTCGACGCCAGCGAACGCGCCGCCCGCACGATCAATCCAGGCAGCTAGCGGGGAGGCCCACCGGGGACCGCCGCTACTGGCACGCCAGGATCGCCGCACATCAGGGCAGGGAGTAGGCTACCATGAGCCGTCAGCCACACGATCACGCGCACGAGGATCACGCCCCGGCGGTGCAGGTCCACCCCGATCCGACCGAACACGCGCACGCCGACCCGCCCCCGGTGGCTCTCGTCCCCGACGCCCACGATCATGGGCATGCTCACGCCCATGACGATCATGACCATGCCCACGAT
>JBBSEL010000830.1:0-2936 GCA_038239755.1 Chloroflexia bacterium
GGCGGGGTGGAACGAGCACCCCACGCCGTTTAGCTGGAAAGGCAAACGCTATGAGCGGCGGGCACGCGCACGACTGCGGCGGCTCGGCGGATCAGGCGCGGCGATCGTCCATTCGCAACCATTTGCAGCGTGACCCACTAGCCGGGGTTTAGCGGGCAGGCCTGCCTCTTCAACCACTCCTCCACTGCGACTTCGTGTCGCACCATAAGTGGTTAATTAGGTGATTCTTGAGTTCGGCATACGAACCCCCCTACTTGCAGCCGAGGTACCTTGGCGGGGCTGGCCGTCCTATGGCGGCCCTCCCCTCTCGGTTTGGTCAATTCGACCACGAATCAGTCGGGTAGCCAGGTCGCTTGCAGAGCAAGCGGACTGCCCTGGAGGCGACCTTGGCGGGCTACGTGCGCGACTATCATCGCTTCCTGCTCACCTAACACCTACTGCACCTGGAGTTCTTGGAGGAGCCGTTGGCGACGTACGACCCGCAAATTCTCGCCGCGCTGCCTGCTGTCGAGCCGCCTGCCGCGCCGCCGACAGCCCTGTCTGCGCTTGCGGCACTGGCGCCCTGGCCGGGCATATACTGCTGATTGTGTCAAATTCGAGGGGCAACGCCCGGCAGATGCGGCTGCCGCGCCCCTCCCCGGCGTAGCGTGATCCCGCTGTCGCCGCTTGCCAGAGAGTACTTGCTGGCGTTGCTGAGCAAGTCGTGCCCCATCCCATCTATTGCAGCCGGGCCACCGCACAGCGACTACTACGTCACTGGTGCTTCTGTGCCGTTGGTCCCCTTGAGGTCCCCGCCGGGCCGGACCTTCGGCCTTGTAGCATCCGTGGTCTACCGCCGACTCGCCGCAGATCTAGGGACCCTGAACTCTGGGAGGGAACCAGGGAATCAGCGATGATAGGACCGGCCTACTCAGCGGGCAGGCTTGCAACTGTTCTCGTCGCCGGACATTTTGCGGAAGCGGGTTTCTTTAATAAAGCCTTCACTATTTTCTTTGTGTTTCTTCGGTTTTGGGCCTGAAAATGAGGGATGCACCGCTGCGGCAGCCCGCTTTGATGGTCATTACTGCGGGCCGGCCCGGTGGCTGCGCCAGCGCGACGGTGCACTGCCCGCCGAGCGCTCCCTCCGGTCAAGTGGCCCCTTAGCTAGTACGCGCATTCTCTAATATCTCCGCCGACGACAGCCCCGCTGGCCCCTATCAATAGACCGGAAGCTACCCTTGCGGAAAAGGATACCCCCACCCGATGTCTACCCCTCGCCATACGTCCCAAGCGCGACACCGCGTCCGCTTGCTATTAGGTCTCTCCCTCGTGCTGATCACCCGTACCCTCCTCGCCTCGCCTGCCCTGGGCGCGGCTCCGACGGTCTCGCTGCTCGACCGGGCACGCCTGAGCACCTGGGAGACCCCTACCGGACGGAAGCCCCCGGCGAATGTGCATGGCTATCAGGAAAGTGATGTGCTCTATGCCAACGGCCAGTATTACTTGTTCGCCACCGGGAGCCAGGACCCCGCCTGGGTGGATGTCTATGTGGGCCACACCCCGGACGAACTGGCCCTGAGCGCTCCGGCATTCACGGCGGTGGCCCCAATCCGCTATCCCACCGTGGTCAAGGACGGCGACACCTGGCATATGTGGGGCGTGAACCCGCCCCACCGCTGGACCGAACACTGGGTCAGTCACGAGGCCGACCCGGTCAACTTTGTCTATGCCGACTCGCCCTTCCTGAACGAGAGCGCGCTGCCGGTAGTGGATTTCGCCGTGCGCCACAATCCGGCGGACGGCTATTGGTATGGCGTGGGCTTCGAGACGGAGGACAATGCCCCGCTGCTGCTGACCCGGGCGTCCACAGCCAATGGCCCGTGGAAGAAGCTCAATTATCTCCCCAACAGCCTCGGCGGTGGCATTTTTGGCGACACCGGTGCCCCCCCCTGGGCCAGCGCCGCCCGCCCCGATCCCAACCTGGCCTTCACCGCCGACGGGCGGGCCTGGGTCTTCTTCACCGGCTTGCCCGCGACCCTACAACCGGCGACACTCCTCCACCGCGCCGGGATAGTCGAAGTGAATGTAACTACTGGTAAGGCGATCGGGAACGCGGTGGTCCTGTTTAACGCCCTGGCCCAGTCGTCGGGTACACCCTTAGACCTGGCATCCGATCTGGTGCTGGTCGCGGCTCCTGGTCTCCCCGACCGCATCTTCGGCTATACCCACGACCCCGCGTTCCCCCTGGCCGTGATGACCCTGCCCGCCATGATCACCCCGACCGATGGACGGCGGAGCACCGATCTCGTCCACCTCGACATGGCCTCCGGCGTGGATGTCGCGACCGCAATGCCCCCGGTTGCGTTACGCCCGCCCTACCGCTGGAGCACCGCAGGGCTGATCGTGCCCGTCCAGGATGGCGGCGTGGGCGGCTACCTGGCAGGTGCCTACCTGGCCGATCTGAATTTCAGCGTGACGTTCAAGCCGCGACAGATCAACCAGGGGGCGCGCAACACCGTCGCGTTCATCAGCGGGCCAGCAGGGTGTTGCCCGTCACCCGGCAGCAAAGACGCGCAGACCATCAACTCCCAGTCCGCTGCCCTGAGTGTGCAGATTGAAGCCACCGCCGCCGTCCCCACCGTGGCCGCGACCCTGCGGGGCAATGATGGCATCACGATCACGCTCACCAGCCGGATTCCGGTGACGGTGAACCACGAGTACCGGGTGTTAGTGCGTCGGATCGGCGCGCAGGTGACGCTGGAGGTGAACGGGCAATTCCAGGCTCAGGCGACCTATGGGGTACCGCTGACCAACCTGGAATCCTGGTCACTGGCCGGTGAGGCGACCCTGACCCAGCCCGACCGCAACCCCTTTCAGGGAGTGATCCCCGCATTCGAGGTGCGCGCGGCCCCCTGACAGGCCGTGTCGTATAAAACGCAGCGAACCAGGCCATCCAA
>JBBSEL010000831.1:0-2936 GCA_038239755.1 Chloroflexia bacterium
CGGATTCCGCGAAGTGCGGCTCACGCTCGACGTGGCGATTGAGCCGGGCGGGATGTTCGGGGCGCTGCCATCCTGGGAAACGTTCGCCCATACCGCGCCCAACCCGTTGGCCCCGACGCTGGCCGAGGCACTCACCGCCGCTCTGTCGCCCGCCGAGGCGGCGCGATTCGTTGCCTACCTGCGCCCGTTGGTCGAGGCGGGGGCGGGCACCCGGCGCTCTGCTCACGCCTTTTTGGTGGCGGTAAAGTAGAGTCTGCTTTTGATCCCCCCTAACTATGCCCCGGCACGCCTGAATATGGTACAATGCGCTATGCGCGATGGCTTATTGTGTTGGCTGCTTTTATTATCCTTTTAGCCACCTGCTTATGGAGGAATCTGATGAAGTGCCCCTATCCTGATTGTACCGGGCAAGTGACGCTCGGCGAGCAATTCTGCGGTGAATGTGGGCGGGCGTTGACCTGGGAGAATGGTCAGCCCCGGCCCGTGGGTGCCGTGTCCGGTCTGCCGCCCGATCCGGGGGCGACCCGCGTGATGAACGACATGCCCCAGTCGGTTTTGCCGCCGCCGCCCCCGCCGACGACCCCCGGTGGCGGGGGGATCTACCCCTCGTCCGCCCCGACCGAAGCGTATATGGTCCCCCCAGTCACTCCCCAGCCGGGCGGGTCTGGCGCTTATCCCCCGCCCGGTACACCGCCGATGGGCTATACTCCCCCGCCGATGGGGGCGACCCCGCCGATGGGCGGCACGCCACCGGGCTACACCGCGCCGATGGGGGCACCGCCGCCCGGCTACACGCCCCCCACCGCTGCGCTTCCGGCGACCCCGGCGCGCTCCGGCCCCAACCGGATGCTCCTGATCGTGGGCGGGGCAATCGGCGGGATCGTGGTGTTGTGCATCATCTGCTCGGCGTTGGGCATCCTCGGCGCGGCGCTCGGGACGCCCACTCCCACTGTGCCCCCGGCGACGCGGGTGACGGTCAAGCTGCCCACCGCCACAACCCGTGCCCTGGGCCGCGCCACCCCGACCACGGGCACTGTGGCGAACACGCCGGTGGTGCCGGTCGATACGCCGGTGCCCGAAGACACGCCGGTGCCGACCGACGCCACGCCGGGCGAGGCGACCCCCGACGCGGTGGCAACCGCTGCCGCGTCGGACTTCGACCTGGATTTCACCGACTATACCGATGCGTCGGGGGCCGATATAGTGGTTGGCACGGCGCATAACAAAGGCACGGATCGGCTAGAGAATGTCAAAATCACCGCCGAGTTGCTGGACGCCACCGGCGCGACCGTGGGCACCGGCGACGATATCATGCTGCCCCTGGCGGTTATGGAAGGCGACCAGACCCTGCCGTTCCAGGTGCGGATCGCTTCGCCCGGCGAAGGGGCCGAACGGATCCACGTGCAGATCCACGCCGATGTCTACGATCCGACCAACATCCACATCTTCGACCAGGCTCAGAAGCTCTCGGTGGAGGGCACCACGCTGGGCAAGGGGGTGCTCGGTCCCAACATTACCGGGAGGGTCCGCAACGATGGGACCAAAGCGGCGACCCTGGTCACCGTGATCGCTGCCGGGTACGATAGCTCTGGTGCGCTGGTCGATACCGGCACCGGCTACATCACCAGCGACGTGGAGCCGGGCACCACCAGCCCCTTCGAGCTGATGTTCTTGCGCCCCGATGTGGAAATCGCCAAGTTCGACATCGTCGTGCTTGGGCAAGAGAAGCCCTAAGCACCGCCGTCCCTCCCCACCCACCCGCCGCCGACCGAGGGCACCGCCGCTCCGGTCGGCGCGGGCGGGCGTTCTCCCCCCGTTTTGGTCGCAAAGCCGCCCCATCAAAAGAAACCGCTGTTTTCTTCGCAACGTACACTAGACATAGCGTCTATGAATCACCAATAGAAATGAGGACAGAGCGATGGCAGAGGCAAAGCGACGAATCGCAATACCCGGCGGGTTCGGCGCGGGGGTGGGGGCGGCATTAGCGATGATGCTGGTAATGGCGGTGCTCCGCTTCACCACCAACACCGCTTCGATCCCGGAGATCATGGAGCAACCGCTGCTCCATCTGTTGCCGGGACAAGTCGAGTCTTACTTTATTAACAACCTGGGGGTGGGCGGCAAAGCCCTCTTGCTGGTGTCGATCATCGAAGGCACGCTGCTGCTGGGCGGGGGGCTGGGCTTCCTGTTTGCCCGCGTTTGGCCGACCACGGTGACCGCGCCTAACTGGCGGCTCCTGTCGGGCGTGCTCTACGGGCTGATCATCGGCGCGGTGCTGGGCCTGGTCTTCCTGCCGCTGATGAACCAGGGCGTGCTTGGGCTGGACCCCGCGCCCGACGCGATCCGCGTCACCGCCCCGCCCAACATCTCCACCGCCATCTATGGCACCTCGCTGTCGCCGATCACGATCCCGCTCTGGCTGGCGATGTTTATCATCAGCATCACCTTCGGGCTGGTGTTGGTGGCGCTGATCCGCTGGCCCGTAGTGGCGCGGGTCGGAGTACCTGCCCCGGTAACGACCGGCCCGGAGATGGATCGCCGCAAGTTCATGCAGACGTTGGGCGGGGGCGCGCTGGCCCTGGCCGGGGGCGCGGTGCTGTGGTTCGGCATCAAGCAGGCCCTGGCCCCGCCGCCGGTTGCGGGCGCGGTCGAAGTAGTCGAGGACCCGACGGCGACTGTGGGGCCGGATAACGCGCCGACTCAGGTGGTGGCCCAGGCGGGGAACCCGCCGACCGCAACCACCGGCGCGCCGACCGCGGTGCCACCGACTCTGGAACCCGGCCAACCCACGCCGACCACCGCACCGGATCAACCTACGTCGCTCCCCGGCGGTAACACGACCGCGCCGCCGACCCCGCCGATGACCGAAGTGCCCGCGCCGCCCGCCGCCACGCCGGTGCCGACCAACTCGGCCTTCTCCGGAGTGAAGACGGTGC
>JBBSEL010000832.1:0-2931 GCA_038239755.1 Chloroflexia bacterium
CACTGGGCAAGAAAGACGCTGCCCTGGTCGGCACCCTCGAAGGGCAATTCAAAGCCCTGCGCGACGGGATCAAGGCGAACCAGGCGGCTGCCGACCTCCAGGCGATTGCCGCCCAGATCAACACCGGATTGGACAAGGCCCAACAACTCCTCAGTGGGAGCAATTAGGAACCATCTATGAAGATCCCCAAACGGTTACTCGCCCTCTTATCGCTCGTCTCACTGCTGGGCCTGTGGGTGCTGGTCCCGGCGCACAATGCCGCCGCGCAGACCCCCAACCCCGGCACAGTCAACGCCAGCGCCGAGGTCGCCGCCATTGACGACCTGCTACAACAGGCGATGTACGCCTACCAGCACGGCGACAAAGACGCGGCCTTCAAGCTCTCGCGGGCGGCCTACCTCGATCACTTCGAAAACATCGAAATCCCGCTACGGGTCATGGACGGCGACCTGACCGCCGACATGGAGTTCCGCTTTGCCGACCTGCGCACGCTGATGCAGGCGGGGGCACCATCGGAGCAGGTGGAGGCCAAGTCCCGCAGCGTGCGCGACGGGCTGACCGAGGTGGACCGCCTGCTCGGCAACGGGCCGGGGGTGGTCGCGCCGCTGTTCGCCCTGCTCACCTCGTTCTCGATCATCTTCCGCGAGGGGTTGGAGGCGGCGCTGGTCGTCGCCGCCGTGCTGGCCTACCTGGAAGCCAGCAACATGCGACGGCTGAAGCGCCCGGTATTGCTCGGCGTGGCCGGGGGGGTCGCGTTCAGCGCGGTGGCCTGGGTGCTGATCAACACATTGATCACCCTGGCCCCCGTCGGGCGCGAGATACTGGAGGCGATTGTCTCGATTGTCGCCGTGGTGACGCTGTTCTGGGTCAGCTTCTGGCTCTTGCGCAAGCTCGACAACAAGCGCTGGATGGAGTTCATCAAAGCGCGGACCTGGGCGGCGATGACGGCGGGCAGCACCGGGGCACTGGCGATGCTCGGCTTCACGGCGGTCTTCCGCGAGGGGCTGGAAACGGCGCTGTTCTATCAGGTGTTGACCCTGGTCAGCACGGGCATCGAATGGGCGGTGCTGCTCGGCTTCGCACTGGGCGTGGTGGCGATCAGCGGCTGCCTGGCCCTGATGTTCCGCCTGGGCCGCAAGCTGCCGGTCAAGACCTTCCTCGGCACAGCGGCGACGATCATCATGGTCCTCTCGGTCGCCTTTCTGGGCAACGCCGTGCGCGAATTGCAGACCATCGGCCTGATCAACGCCACCTCGCTGGTCGGCTTCGTGCCCCGCCTGCCGCGCCTGCTGGCCGAACTGACCGGCCTCCACCCCACGCTAGAAACGCTGGGGGCACAGGCCGTGCTGACGCTGGTCTATCTCGGCGGCTGGGTCTACATGCGCGTCGCCGGGAACAAAACCGCCCCGGTGCGCCAGCCGGTGTCGCGGAATGTATAGTTTTCACCACGGAGACACGGAGGACACAGAGATCAATCTCTGTGTCCTCCGTGTCTCCGTGGTGAATTAACGAGGTTCTATTGGAAGACGAGCAGGATATCGCCGCCAGCGCCGGGGTCCGCATCGGCGTAGACGTGGGCGGCACCTTTACCAAGGCCGTGGCGGTCTATACCAACCCCTTGCAAGTGGTCGGGCAGGTGGTCGTGCCGACGACGCACGATGCGCCGCAGGGGGTGGCGTTGGGGGTGGTGCAGGCGCTGGAACGGCTGCTGGCCCAGCCGATGGTCTGCCGCTTCCAGCCGCGTGTGGTGGCCCACAGTACCACCCAGGCGGTCAACGCGCTGCTGGAGGGCGACACGGCCACGGTGGGGATCATCGGCATGGGCGCGGGGCTGACCCGCCGCGACGCCGCCAAACGCACCCGCATCGGGGACATTCCCCTGGCCCCCGGTCGCGTCCTCCACACCCTCCACACTTTTGTCGAAACCGACGCGGGACCGCTCCAGGAGCAGGTGGAACGGGCGGTGCGCGATATGAAGGCGGCGGGCGCGGGGGCCATCGTCGCCAGCGAAGCGTTCAGCGTGGACGACGAGGCCAACGAGCGGCTGGTACAAGAGGTGGCGCGGGCTGAGGGCCTGCCCGCCACCGCCGGGTACGAAGTCTCCGGCGCGTATGGCCTGGAAGTGCGGACCCTGACGGCGGCGATCAACGCCAGCATCATGCCCAAGATGTTGCAGACCGCCAATCTGGTCGAGGGGGTCTTACTAGAGGCGGGGGTGCGCGCCCCGCTGGTGGTGATGCGCGGCGACGGCGGGGTGATGAGCATGGACCAACTGCGGGCCCGCCCCCTGCTGACCGTCCTCTCCGGCCCGGCGGCCAGTCTGGCCGGGGCCCTGCTGTACGGGCAGGTGCTCGACGGCATCTTCCTCGAAGTGGGCGGCACCAGCACCAACTTGGGCATCATCCAGGGTGGTCAGCCGATGATGAAGTACGTGCAGATCATGAACCACCCAACCAGCCTGCGCTCGCTGGACGTGCGGGTGCAGGGGGTGGCGGGGGGCAGCATGGCCCGGCTGCGCGGGCGCAAGCTGGCCGACGTGGGGCCGCGCAGCGCACACATCGCCGGGCTGGCCTACGCCTGCTTCACCGACCCGGCCCGGCTGCGGGGGCCGCTCACGCTGGACCTGTTCGCGGCTAAACCGGGCGACCCTGCCGACTATGTGGCCGTGCGCGCCGCCGATGGCACGCGAGTGGCGCTGACCGTCACCTGCGCGGCTAATGCGCTGGGGCAGGTGGAAGGCGGAGCCTATGCCGCCGCCAGCCAGGAAGCTGCGCTGCTGGCCTTCGCCCCGTTGGGCCAGGCGATGGGGGTGAGTGCCGAAGAAGCGGCGCGGCGGATGCTGGACCTGGCGGCGGGGCGGATCGCTGAGGCAGTGGACGCGCTGGTGGCCGAATACCGGCTGGACAAGCGCGAACTGACCCTGGTGGGCGG
>JBBSEL010000833.1:0-2924 GCA_038239755.1 Chloroflexia bacterium
CACGCCCGCCTCCACCGGCGCGTTCCGCGCGCAGTTCGACAACCCCGAAGAAATCGCCCTGGTGCGCGAGGGGATCGCCCTGTTCGAGCAGTTTGGCGAGGCGACCGGGCTGCCCGGCTACGACCTCTATTTGCGCAAGCAGGGCTATCTTTTCCTCACCACCCGTGACGAACGGGTATCCTGGCAACGCGACATGGTGGCCCGGCAGCAGGCGTGGGGGCTGGACGACATCGAGCTATTGAGCGGCGACGAGGCACGCTATCGCTTCCCCTATCTTGCGCCGGATATTGTCGGCGCACGCTACCGGGCGGGCGATGGCTGGCTGGATGTGCGCCGCCTGACGATGGGCTATGCGGCGGCCAGCCAGGCGACGTTTGTCACCGAGACGGCGGCGACGGGGTTCGACCTGACCGGGGGGCGGGTGCGGGGAGTGCAGACCACGCGCGGCCCCATCGCCACCGACCGGGTGGTCATCGCCGCCGGGCCGTTCTCCGGCCAGGTCGCGGGGTTGGCCGGGGTGGAGATCGCCCTGGCGCTGGTGCGGCGGCAAAAGCTGATCATGCCGCTGGTGCCCGAAGTGCCCACCGATGCGCCGATGACCATTGACGAAGAGACGGGCGCGCATTGGCGACCCGCCTTGCAAGGCGCGTACCTCCTCTGGACCACGCCCGGCGTGCCGCCCGGTCCACCCCTGGATGACGTGCCGACCAGCGCCGACTTTGCTTTCGGGCTACTCAACCCGGCCAGCCCCGGCGCGGTGGCGCGGATCAGCCCCTTCTGGCACGAGGTGTGGGAGCGCAACGTGGGCCACTGGTTCTTGCAAGCCGGGCAATACGCCTACACCCCCGACCATCGCCCCTACCTCGGCCCCACCCCCATCGCCGGGCTATACCTCAACTGCGGCTACAGCGGCCACGGAATCATGGCGAGCGCCGGGGGCAGCCGCGTGGTCGTGGACACCATCACCGGGGCGCTGGCCCCGGCGGCCAACCCGTTCCGACCGGATCGGCCTCTCCTCGGGCGCGATTTCGACATCCTCTAATCTCAGCCTTTATCTATAGAAGGAGCCGTTGCACCATGCGTCACATACACAAGAACTGGCTACTGTTCGTCTTGCTGGGCCTGGGCCTGCTGGTGAGTGTCGGGGGGGCCGGGGTGCTGGCCGCCTGGTCTGCTGCGCCCGCCCCTGCCCGCCCCGCCTTTGGCACCGACATTCGGGTCAGCACCGATAACCCCGGCCAGCCGCACAGCGATGTGGTGGCGGCGGGGGACCCGCTGAACCCGCTGCACTTTATCGTCGGGGCCACCGATACGAACACCCCGACGACGAGCCTGAGCGGGGTCTACTACACCACCGATGGCGGCCAGACCTGGGGCGGTGGGAATCTGCTCGGCCCCTATCCGCCCGACCCGGCGATCCAGCCCGACGCGGGCGTTCGTGTTGCCATTGATGCCCAGACCAACAGCTATGCCGCCGACTACGGCCTCTCGACCGCAGGCTATTGTCCGGGCGGTTTCTACAGCCACCGCTCGATTGACGGCGGGGCGACGTTCCAGACCCCCGTGGCGATCCTCGCCAACAGCCAGACCGCCGTCGCGGTGGGGATGGGGCTGAGTGTAAACCCGCAGGTCGCCGGCCCTTACGCCGGGCGGCTCTACGCCGCCTATGGCCTGATCACCGCCGCGAACTGTGTGCCCAGCAGCACCGGCCCCTCGGTCGTGCAGTTGCGCTATTCTAGTGACCACGGCACCACCTGGAGCGCGGCGACCGCGTTGACCCAGCCGCAAGACCCGGTGTTCCAGCGCGTCCTCAGCCAGTTCCCCGTGGTGGCCTCCGGCACCGACGGCGGGGTCTATGTCGGCTATATCGCCCTGACCAGCCTGATCAACCCGACCACCAGTGCGCGAATCTATGTCAACCATTCGACCGACGGCGGGGCCAGCTTCGGTTCTTTCGTCAGCACCACCGGCTCCAACCTGACCCTGCCCGGCTACGTGGATGCCGCCGCGTTTGGCGAGTATGTCAAAGCCGACAACGCCGGGCACGGCCTGCTGATCAGCCCCGCCCCGGTGCTGGCGGTGAGTCCGAGCGTGTCCACCACCGTCTATGTCGCCTGGACCCACCATCAGACCGGCTGGGATACCACCTACCAGGCCGCGTGCTGCGGCGGCGGCTCCACCCAGCAGACGTTCCAGGCCAGCGATATCGCCTTCGTCCGCTCCACCAACGGTGGCCAGACCTGGAGCGCCCCGGTGCGGGTGAACGACGACGCGCTGAATAATGGTCGGGACCAGTTCACCCCGGCCCTGAGTACCAGCCCCGATGGCACCCTCCATCTCTCCTGGTACGACCGGCGCGACGACCCGAACAACCTGCTTTACCACCGCTACTATAGCCGCTCGACCGACGGCGGCCTGACCTGGAGCGCCAACCAGCAGGTGTCGGACGCGCCGTCAGACCCGGCCCAGGTGCTGGGCACCGGGGCGAATGCTTATATCGGCCTGTACAGCGGGGTCGCGGCCAACAACACCTTCGCCCTGCCGTTCTGGGTGGACACCCGCGCCGGAACTCCGGCAGGTGAGCAGCGGCTCTACACCGATTCGACCCTGGCGGTCGGCAATCCGACAGCGACCCCCACGGCCACTTCTCCGCCGGGCGCGACCAACACCGCCACCGTCCCGCCGGGCGCGACCAACACCGCCACTGTCACCCCCGGTGGGGCCACAGCCACCGCTACTCCCACGTCTGGCCCGGCCAGCACGGCGACCCCCACCGTCCAGCCCACCGCCTGTACGCTGACGTTCAACGATGTGCCCAGCGGCAGCACGTTCTACGACTATATCCGCTGCCTGGCGTGCCGGGGGATCGTCGGCGGCTACCCGTGTGGCGGGCCGGGCGAACCCTGCCCCGGCCTCTACTATCG
>JBBSEL010000834.1:0-2924 GCA_038239755.1 Chloroflexia bacterium
CCGGTCCTGCGGGTAGACCTGGAACATGTTCGCCAGGTAGAGGTTGGGGATCGGCGTATCCAGCGGCGGGATGTGCGCCTCGAAATCTTGCGTGACCACCGGCTGGGCGAAGGGTAGCTTGAACACCCAATGCTCGGTCACCCACGAGGGGTCGAACGCCGGGTTGAGCTTGGTCAGGTGGGGTAGGAACTCGGCCACCACATCGGCATCGGGCATCTTGAAATAGCGGTGGTCCATCGGCAGGTAGTTGCCCAGGTAGAGCAGGTGCTTGCCCCCGTAGTCGGCAGCAGGCATCAGGTTGGTATGCTCGCAGGCGACCAGGAAGGGATAGCCGGGGTCGTTGATGTTCAGCCAGTAGACGGGCGGCATCAGCGGCTTATTCAGCGCCAGGATGACGATGTGCGCCCCCAGCGCGTTGCCCCAATCGTACTTGGCGCGGTAGTCGTCGGGCAGCCCGTCGGTCACCCGCAGGAACAGGCGCGTCGGCAGGGTGGCGATCACCTTGTCGTAAACCTCGTTCCCCTCCGCCGTCTCCACCCGCACCTTGCGCCCCGGCTCCGGCGCGATGCGGGTCACGGCGGTCTCCATGCGGATCACCCCCCCGGCCTTCGTGATCTCTTCGCCCAGCCGGTTATAAATGTGCTGGAACCCGCCCTTCATATAGCCCAGCTTGGTCGTGCGGCACTTCACCCGCGACCAGAACCAGGGCAGGGCCACTTCGGGGGCGTACTGGTGGAACTTGCCCTCCAGCAGCGGCTCCCACTGCATGTTGTACACTTCGCTGCCCATCCAGCGCTGGATCCAGTCGGCGGCTTTAGCCTTGGGCAAGGCGTGGTAATCGTTGATCAGGTACTTGAGGTAGCCCAGCCCCGCCGCCAGCCGCAACCGGCTGGGGATGGTCAGGTGCTTGTAGAGCAGCACGGTCAGCGGCGAGTCGAGTTGGCCGATCTCGTTGTGGTAGATCGTCGAGGTGGTCGGGCGCAGCCAGAGCAGGCGCTCGGTCAGCCCCAACTCGTCAACCAGGGCAACAAGATCTTTATCGGTCTGAAAAACGTGGTGGTAGGCTTTCTCCAGGTACACATCGGGGTCAGCACTGGGGCGGAAGCCCGCCGCCAACCCGCCCAGATCAGACTCTTTCTCGATCACCGTCACCTGTGCGCCCCGCCGGGCCAGCCGGTAGGCCACGGTCAGCCCCATCGCGCCCGCCCCGATCACCGCAATCCGCATACGACTGTTCCCTCAACTCTCCGTAAAATAAAGACGCCAGCGGCAGGCACGGGGCAGGGTCCACGCTTGCCCTCCATGTGCTTGCCGCTGGCACGTCGAAACTCCTAATCCTCGCTGTACAGGTCCAGCGTCAGGCTGCCCTCTTTCGGGTCGAAGCCGGGGTAGGGCAGGCGGGTGTCCCATTCGGTCAGCAGGCGGTGCTCGTCGCGGGTGTAGGTGTCTTGCCCCCGCGTGCGATACTGCTCGTAGACCGCGCTGTACCCGCCGCCCGGCGGGCCGTCGCGCCGCATCCCGTCCGAGCCATAGGTGCCGTAGTGGACGACGACCATTGGCGCTTCCGCTTCGGCAGGGATCACCGTCTGGATCGGCGGTTCCCATGCGCCGGGCTGGAGCCAGGCTTGCTCTTGCCGCCCGCGTGCCGTCAGCACATAGACCTTGCGGGTGCCTTTTTCGGCCTTCGCCAGCTCGTTGTTATCGCTCAGTTTGTTCTTCTTCTTGAAAAACGGCAACATGCGAACACTCCTGCGGCCCTCGCGTCGGGTGCGGGTGGCCCTCTTACTTTGTTATAGCATAGTTGCGGCGGGTTGTCAAAACGAGTGGTCAGTGGTCAGTGCTGAACGTTCGCCATTCCTCTAGCATTACTGACAACGACTGATCACTGATCACTGACAACTGACCACTCACCGCAGCGTGCTGGGCAAGATCCCCAACTGGCTGCGGTACTTCGCCACCGTGCGGCGGGCGACGCGGATGCCTTCGTCGCGCAGGCGGATGACGATTTCGCGGTCGGTCAGGGGGCGACCCTCGCGGACGATGATCTCCTTGATCACGTCTTTGACGCTGAGCGACGCGGTGAAGAAGTCGGCAAACGGGATCACCTGGCGGCTGGGCAGCATCACATACTTGCCCGCTGTGGCCCGGCTGACGGTGGACTCGTGCAGGCCGGTCGCCTCGGCCACCTGGGCGCGGGTGAGCGGACGCAACTGGCGGATGCCGTGGCGCAGGAACTCTTCTTGCACCTGCACCAGCACACGGGCGATCTTCAGCATCGTCTCGCGCCGCTGGTTGATGTTCGACATGAACAGCTTGGCCCGCGACACATATTGCTGGATGTGCTTCTTCTCGTCGTCCGAATACTGCGCCCCGGTGCCGCGCAGTTGCGTCGCCAGGCGGCTGTACATCGGGTTGACCCGCATGAAGAAGCGGCGCGACTCGATTACCTCGACCACAAACTCGTCTTCTTCCAGCTTGATCACCACGTCGGGCGACACGTATTGCGCCCGCGAGGGGCTGCCCCAGGTCTGGAAGTCTGCCGGTTCCATCACCGGGTAGGGGTTGAGATGGCTCTTGATGAAGTCGCGGGCGGCGCTGATCGCCTCGCTGGTGGTGGCAAGCTTCTGGGCGATATAGCCGTATTTGTGCTCGCCCAGTTCGGTCAGGTAGTCAGCGATAATCGCCCGCACATAGGGCGGCTCTTCCTGATCGTTCTCCTGCACCATGTAGTCCAGTTGCAGCAGCAGGCATTCGCGCAGGTCGCGTGCCCCGATGCCCGCCGGGCCGATATGCTGCAACTCTTGCAGCACATGCGCGACGCGGGGATTATCGACGCCCAGCCGCCGCGCTGCTTCGGGCACATCCAACGAGAGGAAGCCGCGTTCGTCCAGGCTGCCGATCAGGAACTCGGCGATGAAGATGTC
>JBBSEL010000835.1:0-2923 GCA_038239755.1 Chloroflexia bacterium
ACGATCTGCTGGCCTGGCTGCAAAGCCGGGGGCCGGGGCTGTAAGCGCCGGCCCCGCCCAAGTGGATTGATTCTTGCTCCTACCGGCACGAGTGTTTCTGGTTGAGGCCGCACCTGCCGGCCCGTGTAGACCAGCCAGGCACCAACCGCCCATGCGACGATCCAATACCCCGGACAACGATGCACCCCCCTTGCCCGCCTCCCCGGTCGCCGGAGGTGACAGCGCGCGCCCAGGCACGGCTGAGGTGGCGGAAGCAGACACGCCCGCCCCGACGCACTTGCTGCCTACCGGGGGCCACCGGGGGCGGCGGGGGGCCGTGGCCCGACCGGGCCGAGGCCGCCGCCAGGCGTCGGCGCTGATCGTTATCTGGCTGTTGGGGCTGCTGGGGGGTGCGCTGGGGCTGTTCCTCCTGCTGCTGATCGCCCCGCACCACTCGCTGCTGAGCCAGGTGCCGCCGTTCAGCAACCCCGACATCACGATCAGCATCAGCGAAAACTACCTGAACACCCAGGCCGCGCAAGCCCTGAAGACCACCCACCCCATCGTCTTGCCCTATGTGACCGTCACCGGGGTCGAAATCGACCTCCAGCCGGGCAACAAGATGCGGCTGCAACCGACATTCCATGCCGCTATATTCGATGTAGCAGCGACGGTGGAGAACAACGTGCGGCTGGATAACGGGCAACTGGCGCTGCAAATGAACGGCGACCCCAAGCTTCAGGATATCCCGATCCCGCTGGACCTCCTACCGTTCAACCTGCCCCAACAGGTGCGGCAGGCGGTAGACCAGATCAACAACGATCTGTTGAGCAGCGAGATGAATCGCCAGATCAGCGCCGGGTTCGGCAGCACCGAGTTCCGCATCACCAGCATCACCACCGACGACACCACGATTACCTTCAAGCTGAACCGAAAGTGAGAGGCGAGGGGTCAGTAGTCAGTAGTCAGTAGTCAGTGGTTAGTGGTTAGTGGTTAGTAGCGAATCATTACCATCAAACTGCTGATCCCTGATCCCCGACCCATGATCCCTGATCCCTGACCCCTCGTTACTGACCACTGATCACTGACCACTGACCACTATGATCGTACTACATGGAGCCTGGCTGCCGGATGGGGGCGCGGGCGCGAGCGGCAACGTGCTGCTGTGGGGCGAAAACGGCGCGGCGGACCCTCTGACCGGGCGGGTCGGGGCGCTGCATCCCTTCGCGGCGAGCGCCGCCGCCCTGATCGAGGCGTTAGCGCAAGTGACCGGAGCCGGGCCGGGCGACATCCCCCGCACCTGGCGCGAAGGGGCGCGCATCCTGCTGCCCTCCACCGCGCAGGGACCGTGCCCCTCCCCACCCCTGCGCCGAGGCGAGGCCGACCCAACCGAGGTCGCATTGTGGCCCTGGAAGATCGGCGGGCTGCTCCTCGACGGGCCGATCGCGTTGACCGCGCTGGCCCGGATGCCGGGGCGACATGCCACCCTGCCGCCCGGCGTGGCCGTGGGCGAAAGCCTCTATTTCTGGGCCGAGGCCGCCCGGCTGGCGCTGGAGATGATCGCCGGGCAACGCTTTTTGCCCGCCGCCAGCGCCGACGGGCGGCGGCTGGAAGCATACTGGGAGCCGGTCTTCACCGACAGCCGCGACCTCGTCCGCCGTCGCCAGTTGATCAGCGCCATGCCGCCCAGCGCCCGCGCCGTGTTGCCGCCGGGCCGCTCTGACCATCCCCTCCCCCCCGAAACGCTGCTCGACGGCTTCCTCCAGCACACCATCGCGGCGGCGGTATGGACCTGGGCGCTGGGCGCGCCGCTGCCCGGCCCCTCGCAAACCGCCCGCCTGCCCCAGGAATGGGTGCTGGGCCTGCTCACCCTGGACAGCACCGCCCACAGCACGCCCGCTGCCATCGAGCGTTTCCGCGACCAGTACCACGCCTGGCGCGACCCGTTGCAGGCAGCGGTGGGCGAGGCCGCGTTCCGCATCTGCTTCCGCCTGGAACCGCCCGGCGAGGAGGAGAAGGGCAAGGCCCAAACCTGGACCCTGCGCTACTTCTTGCAGGCCACCGACGACCTGAGCCTGCTTGTGCCGGTCACCACCGTCTGGCGCAGCGGGGGCACCACCCTCCATTACCTCAACCGCCGCTTCGACCGCCCGCAGGAACGGCTGCTGGCCGGGCTGGGGCAGGCGGGGCGGCTATTCCCTCCCATCGCGGCCAGCCTCCATACGGCAGCGCCCAGCGCCGCCGACCTGGATGTGGGCGAGGCGTACACCTTCTTGCGCGAGGCTGGACCGCTACTGGAAACGGGCGGGTTCGGCGTGCTGGTGCCGCCGTGGTGGACCAAGCGCGGGGCGCGGCCCGGCCTGAAGGTGACCCTGGCCCCTGGCAAGGAGAACGACAAGAATTCGTCCGGCCTGCTGGGCATGGATAGCCTGGTCGCCTTCGATTGGGCCGTGGCGCTGGGCGAAGACACGATCAGCCCCGAAGAATTCGTGCGGCTGGCCCAATTGAAGACGCCGCTGATCCGGGTGAAGGGGCAGTGGGTGGAGTTGCGCCCCGGCGATGCCGACGCGGCGATCCGCTTCTGGGAGACGCGGGGCAAAGGGGGGCAGTTGACCCTGCGCGATGCCTTGCGCCTGGGGCTGGACGCGGGCGAGGACGCGCTGCCCGCCCCCACCGAAGCCACCACCCCCGATACCGGCCTGCCGGTGACCGAGGTGACGACCACCGGCTGGCTGCGCGACTTGCTGGCGCAGTTGCGCGGCGTGGAGCGCCCGCCCGATCTGCCGCCGCCGCCGGGGTTGCAGGGCACCCTGCGTCCCTACCAGTTGCGCGGCGTGTCCTGGCTGGCCTTCCTGCGCCGCTGGGGCCTGGGCGCGTGCCTGGCCGACGACATGGGCCTGGGCAAGACCATCCAGGTGCTGGGCCTGCTGCTGCACGATAAGGC
>JBBSEL010000836.1:0-2921 GCA_038239755.1 Chloroflexia bacterium
ACGTTGGCGTAGTCATGGATGAGCCGATTTCGCATCGAAATAATGCTCGGCCAGGGGATTGTGTTCGACTGATCCCGCGTCTCTTTGGTAATCTTCGCCGCAGCTTCTCCAACAATCTCAATGCATTTGACCAGCGCCAGGGTTAGCAGCCGATCCGTGCTGAGGTCTTGCCGGGTCTTGTTCTCGGCAAAAGCGACCGCTTCACGCGCCGCATCCAGCATATGTCGCAGCCGTGTCTGATCATCGCTGTACATACTGGACTTCGGCCCCCTCTAAAACCGTTTGCCGGAAATAGCGGCTAAGGTCTTCTGGCGTGCGTATGTCCACTTCGCGTCCCAGCAACGCGGAAAGCTCTACCGTCATGCCGCCTAAGCGGATGAAGCCCGGCACATGCCCTGGCTCAAACTCTACCAGCACATCAATGTCGCTATCAGGGCGGAAGTCGTCGCGCAAGACCGAGCCGAACAAGGACAGCTTGCGGATGTGATGGCGGCGGCAAAAGTCCGCGATTTGCTCCGGGGGCACCGTGATATGGGGTGGCAGCATGATCTAACTCCTCACGAGGCCAGCTTCGCGTTCTCTCGCTCCAGCACGACCAGCAGGATGGCGATGTCGGCGGGGGTGATGCCGCCGATGCGGGCGGCCTGGCCGACGGTGGCGGGGCGGAACTGGGTCAGCTTTTGCTGGGCTTCGCGGCGCATCCCGACGATGGCGGTGTAGTCCAGCCGTTCGGGCAGGCGATGCTCCTCCACCCGGTGGACGCGGCGCACCTCGGCTTCTTGCTTCTCGATGTAGGGGCCGTACTTGGTGGTGATGGTCACCTGCTCGGCTACGGCGGGGTCCGTTTCGCTGCCCAGGGTAACGAGGGCGGCGGCCTCCACTTCGGGGCGGCGCAGGTACTCGGCCACGCTGACCGGGCGTTCCGGCGCGGGCCATCCGGCGGCGACCAGCCGGGCGACGGCCTCGCCGGTGGGGTTCAGCCGCTCGGTCTCGACCCGGCGCAGCGTCTCGGCCACGCGGTCGCGCTTGTTCTCCACCGCGTCATACCGTTCGCGGGAGACGAGACCCAGGTGGTAGGCGAGGGGGGTCAGGCGCAGGTCGGCGTTGTCGTGGCGCAGGAGCAGCCGGTACTCGGCCCGTGAGGTGAACAGGCGGTACGGCTCGGTCAACACGGTCGTGGTCAGGTCGTCCACCATCACCCCGATGTAGGTCAGGCTGCGCGGCAGCACCAGCAACTCGCCCCGGTCCAGCGCGGCGGTCAGCGCCGCCGTGGTGTCGCCCATCAGGGTGCCTTCCGGCCAGGCGGGGGTTGGGGACGGGGGGGCCAGTGCTTGTAGATTTTGGATTGTAGATTTTGGATCGGCGTCTGCGCCAATGCCTGATCCCTGATCCCTGACCCCTGACCCCTCGGCAGATCGGCGGGCCGCCAGGGCCGCGTTGATCCCGGCGAGGATGCCCTGGCCCCCGGCTTCTTCGTAGCCGGACGTGCCGTTGATCTGCCCGGCGAGGAAGAGGTTGGCGACCCGCTTGGTCTCCATCGCTGCCGTGATCTCGGTGGACGGGACGGCGTCGTATTCGACGGCATAGCCGATGCGCATGATCTCGGCGTTTTCTAGCGCCGGGATGCTGCGGATCAGCGCCCACTGCACGTCTTCGGGCAGGCTGGTGTTCGCGCCCTGCACATAGACCTCGTGCGTCTCCCAGCCTTCGGGTTCGAGGAAAAGCTGATGGCTCTCCTTGTGGGCGAAGCGCACGATCTTGTCTTCAATCGAGGGGCAATAGCGCGGGCCGACGCCTTCGATGCTGCCGTTGAACATCGGGGCGCGGTCGAGATTCGCGCGGATAACCGCGTGCGTCTCGGCGGTGGTATGGACGATGTAGCACGGCATCTGCGGGCGCCAGGCGGTCGGTTCGGGATTGGGGTAGCTCGCCAGTGCTGGGCGCAGCACCGGCTCCACCGGCGTGTGGCTGAAGGCGAGGGGTGTTGGGCTGCCGAACTGGTACTCGACCCGGCTCCAGTCGATGGTGCGGGCATCGATGCGCGGCGGCGTGCCCGTCTTCAGCCGCAGGAGGGGGAACTTGAGTTCGCCCAGGTTTTCGGCCAGGGCTATCGAGGGCGCTTCGCCCGCCCGCCCCGCCGACGCGGTCACGTCGCCCATGATGATCCGCCCGCGCAGGAAGGTGCCGGTGGTCAGCACGACGGCGCTGGCCCGGTAGGTGCGGCCCGTCGCCGTGACCACTCCGGCCACCTTCAGGCGGCGGCGCGGGTTGTGGAGCGCCTGTTCGGCAGCGTCAGGGTGCGGGTCCAGCGTGGCCGCGACTTCCTCCCACGGCCCGGCGAGTGGCTCCAGCAAGAGTTGGGCGACCTGGCCTTGTTTCAGGTCCAGCCCCGGCGTGGTCTCCAGCGCCGATTTCATCTGCTGCCCGTAGAGCCACTTGTCGCACTGGGCGCGCAAGGCCTGTACGGCGGGGCCTTTGCTGGTGTTCAACATGCGGATCTGGATGAAGCTGCGGTCGGTGTTGCGCCCCATCTCGCCGCCCAGCGCGTCGATCTCGCGCACGGTGTGGCCCTTGGCCGGGCCGCCAATCGACGGGTTACACGGCATCAGCGCCACGCTATCCAGGTTCAGCGTCAGCAAGAGCGTCTTGCGCCCCATGCGCGCCGCCGCCAGCGCCGCCTCGCAGCCCGCGTGCCCCGCCCCCACCACAATCACATCATATGTCGCGTCGTTCATTCCCCATTCCTTCTACTCAAGCCGATGATACCAGCGTAATTGTACCACAGGCATGGGCCGGGGCGCAAACCGTTAGAATAGCCGACGAGAATCACGCCAAAGCGCGGCGAAGTAAATCCGTTGTATCCAGCCGGGCCTTTGGATTGTTTCACGTCGACAAGCGGCGCGCTGATTTGAACCGCGCCG
>JBBSEL010000837.1:0-2920 GCA_038239755.1 Chloroflexia bacterium
GATGCAGATCCAGGTGGGGCTGACGTTGTTTGCCGCCAATTTTGTGCGCTGGGCGGAGGAGTGGGTCCAAGAGCGGTTGGCAGGCGCGAGCGTGGGCGAGGAGCAGCGCCTACAGCGGCCCCTGTATCTGGTGCGGATCGCGGCCAACAGTCCGGCGACGGTCGAGACCGTCGGGGAACAAGTGCTGGTGCGGTTCAGCCCTTTGAGCGGGTTGGAAGGAGTCATCGTCTACTTGCGCGGCCCAGAGGCTGTACAGATGTCCTTACCACTGTTCGACCATGCTCACTTTTGATTCGCGAAAAGTGATTTGCTCCCTGATTGCACAAAACTTAGGCTATAGCATAATGCTCGCGCTGGGCTTCTCTGCCGTCCTCCAAGCTTTCGCCCCACCTGCTGCCCGGTCCTCCGGCTAAAACACCAGCGCCATGTTTTTCTTACCCCATTTTAGCAAGTTTATCACTTCCGTGCAATGAGAATTAACATAACCCGAGATGGGGGGTCGGTAAATACACGACAGATTCATATCTCAAGTGAATGCAGCCCTGCACGGATTAACGCACACCGTAGGCCTGCGGCCTATCGGACTACGCTCAGCCCCAGTGCGCCCACCGTAGATCGGCTGGCGGGATGGATCTCAGTACCACAGTTCAATCGTTCCTTATGCTTCTGTTCGGTTGCGGACCGGACGGATGCGCTTCTATTATTCAGGAGCCGGGACCGTCCAGCAGGTGCTGCGGTACCAATCTCCAGCGCTGCAACATTGGAGAGCAGCTTAGTATTCAAGGATCACATAATTTCAATTATGTGATCCTTGGTTCCTCGATGTGATTCAAAAATTGAGTTCCCTCTTGACCGCACGCTCAACCCGGCACATTGGACGGTCCTTGAAATACCCCGCTGCGCGAGGCTCTCTCGCCTATCGTGTGCTGCTGCAGCGCCCACCCCGGCCTGCTGGTGCCGCGGAAACTGGCGTTGTTCTGCACGACTTGGTCGTTACCCCTTTACAACGCGCCCAGGAGATCCCGGGCCACCCGCCAGACCAGTTCGGGGAGGACACCGAACGAGTACGGCATCTGCACGCGCTCCAGTCGCTGGTGGTAGTCGCGACCCCACGGCCCGATGTTGACCACCGGGAGGTCGAGCGCGGCGATGGCGCTGTAGTCGAAGGCGATACGCGCATCCCAGGCCGGGGTGTTGGCAGCTATCACCGCCAGCGTGGCGGCCTCTTCCCGGCTCCCCAGGAAGCTCATATCGGAGATACCCGGATAGAAGCGATACTGTGACCGATCGGCAACCCCGCCTCCTGGCTTACGGCGGCCACCTGGCGCGCGATGGCCGCCGCCAGGCGGGCAGCCTGCGGTCGGCTGAGGTCGAGCTGGACCGGTGGATAGTAGAGCGAGGCCAGGCCGACCACTGCCGCTGGCCCGGCTAGCCCACTGAGCGCCCAGAGCAGCTCGGTGATCTGGCGGCTGGCGGTGGGCAGCTCCACCGTAGGATCGGTGGCCAACCGGGCGATGGCGGCGGCCAGTGCCCGTTGCGCCGCCGATCCTCCGCGCTCCAGGGCCAGGGTACGCAACTCGCTAAAGGTCAGCACTAGCGGCTCCCAGGTGGGAGCCGTGAAGGGGCGCCCGCTGCGTTCGGCATACCGGCTCGCCTGCGCATGCAGCGCGGCCAGCCCATCGGCCAGTGCTCCCTGCACCAGCGTACCCATCCGGGTCAACACCTCGGCAGCCGACCAGCTGTGCGTGAGCAGGTTATACAGGCACCAGACGGTCGCCGGCGTGGTCACGTCGTAATGGGCCTTGAGATCGCGCAGGGCTAGCGTGACCGGCGGCGGGGCCAGGGTGCCCGCTGTGTCGTCACAGAGATCCACATTGCACTCCACCCGGCGGGTCACTTCTGCGGCGAGCAGGGCCGCGCTGACTCCCGCAAAGGGCGATCCGGCATGGGCCTCGCGGCCCACCACGTAGACTGACGGCAGCAGCTTGCCGACGCTCCCCAGGTAGGCCGCCTGGCCCGCGGTCCCCTCCCCGGTGTCGGCGACCGCGTCGAGGTTGAGGGCCGCGACCAGGCTGAGGCCCCACTCGGCGGCCAGAGTCGGCAGAGCGGTCACCGCCCCACGGATGCCGTGGGAGTCCACTTCCTCGTCGGGCGAGGCCAGGAATAGCAGATTGCCGGTGGCGTTGGGGGTGGCGGCGAAGCGCTGCAACACCGCGCAGCCCACGGCCAGCCCGCTCTTCATGTCCAGCGCGCCGCGCCCCGGCAGATAGGCCCCGCTCTCCAGGTCGGCCAGCGCCAGGGCATCGGCGGACGAGGGCCGAGCCACCGCCAGGGCGGCGCACAGGCGGGGCAACAGGGCGTCCGGGTCGCACGCCCACGGTTCCAGGTCGCCATAGTTGGCGGTGCTGACGACATCGTAGTGCCCGGTGAGCAGGACCGTCTCGGCCCCCTGCCCGCGCACCAGGGCGAGCACATTGCGCCGACCGTAGGGATCGCCCGGCACCGGCACCAGGCGCAGGTGGTCGGGATGGGCCACAAAATAGGGGTGGGCAGCCAGCAGCGCGGCCAGATGGTCGGCAAAGGCGACCTCGCCCGGCGTGCCGGTGACACTGGGGACCCGCACCAGGGCCAGGGTCAACGCCCGGACGGTGGCAAACCAGGCAGAATCCATCGGATCAATCGCCTCCTTTTGAGTAGCGCCCGGTGCCGGGGTACGGCGCTGAGCACCGCCGCCCACCAAGCCTGAGCAGCCGGTCCCGCCAACTGGAAGGGCCATAGCGCCAGGACCTGCGCCAGGTGGCGGGGTTGCAAAACCCGGGACAATCCTGGCCGGGGGAAGTTGCGGGCCGTCGAGCAAGGCCTTTCCCAGCCCCCGTAAGGAGCGACCTCCAGGCCGGTGGCCCCTAGTATAGCATGGGGC
>JBBSEL010000838.1:0-2920 GCA_038239755.1 Chloroflexia bacterium
AGCCCCCGCGCCGTGCCGGGCGCCAGCCGCGCCGCCCCGACCCCGGCGACCGGGATGAGCAGCCCGAACAGGGTGATCAGGTTATCGAAGCGGGCGGTGAACAGCCCGACCGCCGCCGGTTGGCGGGCCAGATCCAGCGTACCCACCGCCAGCAGCCGCCACCCCTCCGGTCCCAGCGGGCCGAGCGTGACGATCCCCGCCCCTAGCACTCCGACCAGCAGCCAGCCTAGCCCGCGTCGTCGCCCGGCAGGCAGCAGCCACCAGACGCAGGCGGCCAGCGGGGCGAGGGCTGTTTGCTTGGTGGCGAGGGCCAACCCGGCCAGCACCCCGGCCACGATCAAGCCTCGGCCCTGCGGCCAGCGCAGCGCACAGGCCACCGCCCACAGGCCCAGCGCCACCGCCACCATGTCGCCCCGCGTGGCGAAGCTCCACACCTGGAAGGTGTGCGCCGGGGTGAGGAACAGCAGGGCAGCGACCCCGGCAGCGGTCCACCCGGTGCCCGCCCCCCGGCAGATCGCCGCCACCGCCGCCGCGCCTGCCAGCGTTGCCGCCAGGATTTCGAGCCGGGCCAGGGGGATCATCGCCGCGTCGGGCAGGCTCAGCAGCCCGCCGACCAGCCCGGCCAATTCGGGCATCAGCGGGGGGTAGACCATCGGGATATAGGGGGCGTGCTGGTAGTCGAAATAGAGGCTCAGCCCATGCCGCGCCCGCAGGACGGCCAGGAGCCAGGTCGATTCGGCGTAATTAACCTCGCCGGGGGCGAAGGCCAGCCGCGCCGCATGGTAGACGAAGAGGAGGGCATAGAGCGCCAGGACCCCCAGCAGCCCGCGGATGAGGAGATTGCTGGCCGCGGAAGGGACGCGGGCGCTCACCTAGCCTCTGTCGCCGGGACCGGGCGGGCATAGCGCCCCGCCGCCACCAGCAGGGCCAGGAAGAGCCAGGTGAAGCCCAGCCCGGTCCCCTCGGTCAACTGGTAGGCGAGGAGGAGGCCCAGCCCGGCGAAGAGGAGGCCGAACAGCGCATAGTGGGCAGTGGTCCAGTCGGCCACCGGCCCGCGCAGGGCGCGCACGCCGCGCCACGCTGCCAGCACCAGCGCGCCGCCGAACAGCAGCAGGCCCGCCAGCCCGGTATCAAACAGCACATGTAGCTCCAGGTTGGGGATCCAGAACCCGGTCTGCGGCGCGGGGGGGTAGACATAGCGATAGCTGTTCAGGCCCCAGCCGAGCCAGGGCCGTTGCTGCCAGCCTTCCAGCGCGTTGACCAGCACTTGCTGGCGCAGCAGCCACGTCGGCACCTTGTCCAGCATCAGCAGTTCGCCCAGGCGGTCGAGGAAGGCCGGGTTGGTGGCGGCGGTAGTGGCCGGGAGGGTAGGGGAGGGCGGCGGGGCGAGGGAGGCCGGGTCGGTGGTGGGCGTGAGGGGGGATGCGGGGGTCGGCTCTGGAGTCGGCGCTGGCCCGCCCCGGATGATCTGCCCGACGGTGCGCTCCATCTCGGCGTAGCTGATCGCCCAGGGGGCAGCGGTGCGCCAACTGACCGAGGGCATGGCGTTCCCGACCAGCAGGCCGACCAGCACGCCCACGAGGGCCGGGGCCAGCAACGCGCCGGGCAGCGCCCGCCCGTGTATTAATCCCCGCTTGAGGCCGACCGCGACCAGCCCCACCCCCAGCACCAGCCCGACTCCCCAGGCGGTGCGGGTCATGCTCAGGATCGTGCCGCACAGCGCGCAGGCCATCGCCCCGCGCAGCGCCCATTGCGGGCGGGCGGCCTGGAACGCCGGGGCACGGCTCAGGGCGAAGGCCAGCACCCCCACGGTGAGGGTATAGCTACCAAAAATGTTGGGTTCCCACAGCGTGCTGTAGACCATCGGCACGGCGCTGAAAATGCCGTCTTGATAGAGGCGGTTGAAGGAGACTCCAGGGGTCCAACCGACCGTCGTGTAGAGCAGCGCCGCCCCCAGCCCCAGCACGGTCACCCCGGTGCCCACGCTGACCCAGGCCAGCGCCGCCCAAACCACCGCCTGGGCCGAGCGTACCAGCATGAACCCGGCGGCATAAACGGTGAGCAGCCCGGCCAGCATCACGGTGAACTTCAGGCTCTCGCTGGGCAGCGGTGCGAACAGGGCCGAGGACACCCCCGCCACCCCCAACCACCCCAATAACCCGCCTTCGACCACCCCCAGCCCGCGCCCGGCCTCGCGCCGCTGCCGCCACAGGCACCACAGCGCGACCAACCCCCCGACAATCAGCTCGATGCGCAGGTTCAGGGTGTCGCTCACTCGGATGCCGGTGCGGTCGGCGGCGACGACCAGCGCGAGGAGGATCAAGGTAACCCGTTCCGGCGGCCAATCGAGGGGCCGTGCCCAGGATCGGCCCGCCCCTGCGTCCGCCCGCTCGGTATACTGCCCCCGCGTGAGCGGCACTGCTGGTTTCAAAGCGACTGCCCTTCTACATTACTCCGACGCACCCGTGTGCGCGCATTCGTCACAACCTGAGTATAAAAGGTGCCTGCTAGGCGTGTCAAGCACGGGCCAGGCAGGCAGATGGCTCCCTCGGCGCTGCGCCCGTATTTATGGGTACGTCACCACGATACGGGGCACACGGATCTCGATAAATAGGACAAATGCCCGATTGTGAAAAAAAGCACAACCCGCTATAATCTCTCTGAAAGAGATAAGAAGATCGATGCAAGGCAATCGCTCATTGTGGAGGGATGCTGATGGAACGCTGGTTCAAATGGGCGCTGCCCCTGCTGGTGTTGGGGAATATCGTATTGGCGGTCAGCGGCGTGCTGGAGGCGCGGACCGCGCTGCTGGTAGGGGTGGTGGCCGAGGGGCTATTGCTGGTCGTCGGCGGGCGGCAGGTTTGGGTGGCGGTGCGCCGCTATCGCCAGGACCGCGCCGCCGGGCTGGACCTGGAAGCGG
>JBBSEL010000839.1:0-2920 GCA_038239755.1 Chloroflexia bacterium
GATCCGGCTGGTCGGGCAGTTGGGACGGCAGCGACACGATCTCGTCACCCTGTTCCACGATACCCATTACCGCGTCTATTCCGAGCCGGAGACAATGCGGGCGCTGGAACTGGAAAACTACAGTGCGATCCTGGCCTTCGGCCCCGAAATCGCCCGCATCTACCGCGAGGACTTCGGCCACCCTCACGTCTACACCTTCCACGAGGCCGCCGACGCGGACCTCTTCCGCCCGCTGGCCTTCCCGCGCACCCAGGATGTGGTCTTCATCGGCAACTGGGGCGACCGTGACCGCAACGAGCAGATCGATCAATACTTGTTCACCCCCGCCCGCCGCCTGCCCGAACGCCGCTTCGTCCTCTATGGGGTGCGCTATGACACCGAGGTGCAGGCGACGATCCGCGAGGCCGGGATCGAGTATCGCGGCTGGATGCCAAACCACCGCACGCCGGAAGTCTACGCCGCCAGCCGGATGAGCCTCCATATTCCGCGCCAACAATATGTCCACGCCCTCCACGGCACGCCGACGATCCGGGTGTTCGAGGTGTTGAGTTGCGGCCTGCCCCTGGTCAGCCTGCCCTGGGAGGACAGCGACGGCCTGTTCACCGCCGGGGAGGACTACCTGGTGGTCCGCGATCAGGCCGAGATGATCGACACCATCGAACTGCTCTGCCGGGATGAAGCCTTGCGGCAACGGATCGGCGCGCAGGGCCGGGCGACGATCCTGGCCCGCCACACCTGTATGCACCGCACCCGCCAACTGCTGGAAATCGTGGCCGAGGTGCGTGCCTGATGCACCTGACTTTCTTCGGCTCCAGCCTGGTCTCGGCCTACTGGAACGGCGCGGCGACCTATTATCGCGGCATCTGCAAGGCGCTCCACGCCCTCGGCTACACGATCACCTTTGTCGAGCAGGATATCTACGAGCGGCAAGCCCACCGTGACCTCGCCACCGACCCCGATTATGCGGCGGTCCATGTCATCAACGTGGATCACGGCCTAGACGAATTGGACCGCGAACTGGCGGCGGCGCGGGGCAGCGATTGGGTGATCGTGTGCAGCGGCATCGGCGCGAACGATGATTATATCCAGGAGGCGGCACTGGCCCTGGGTGGTGACGGCGGGCCACGGATCGCCTTCTGGGACGTGGACGCGCCGTTCAACCTGCAAGAAGCGTTCGCCGCGCCGGACAGCGGGTTCACCCGGCGCATCCCCGCCTGGGACCGCATCTTCACCTATGGCGGCGGGCCACGGGTGATGGCGGAATATACCGGGCTAGGCGCGCAGGCGGTCAGCCCGATTTATAATGCGGTGGACCCCGACGAGTATCACCCGGTGCCGCCCGACCCAACCTGGGCCTGCGACCTGCTCCTGATGGCGAACCGGATGCCCGACCGCGAGGCGCGGATCTGGGACCTGTTCTTGCGCGCCGCCGAACAGGCCCCCGAATACCGGTTCGTCCTCGGCGGTAACGGCTGGGATAACACGGCCTTGCCGCCCAATGTGGATTGGATCGGTCATGTGCCGACCGGCGATCATGCCCGGCGCAATTGCAGCGCCCGCATGGTCCTCAACGTCAACCGCGCGGCGATGGCCGAGTATGGTTATTCGCCGCCGACCCGCGTCTTCGAGGCGGCGGGCAACGCGGCCTGCCTGATCACTGACGACTGGCCGGGCATCCCGACCTTCTTTGCGCCCGACCGCGAAATCCTGGTCGCCCGCACCGCCGCCGACATCGTCCACTACCTCCGCACCATCCCGCCCGACGCGGCCCGCGCCATCGGGGCGGCGGCCTACGCCCGCGTCCTCCGCGACCACACGTACACAATGCGGGCGCAGGAAGTGGATGGGTGGTTGCGGAGTAGGGCCTTATAGTGCTAGAGGCTTTCTCGCTGTTTGCTCGGGAAGGATCGTATGGGATTGGGTAAGGCTAGAAAATTGCGGCTGTCTCCGGTGCAACGGGAAATACTCTGGATGTTGGATGAAGCCGGGAGTGAAGCTCTCCAGACGGTATTGACCACATTGCAGTCGCACTTCTCTGCTATGAGTCCAGTGGAATTATTGACTGCTGTGGATGAATCCGTCAGGGAACTTCGCGAAATTCGGCTGCTTTCCACGATGCAGGAGCATCAGACGGGGCAAGGCCAATGGGTACATACTTCTGTTAGCGGGACGGCTGAAGCGTTGTCCCTAGACGAATTAATCTTGTGGAATGAGCATGATAACTGTTGGGTGTCAAATCCTGCCAGGGCAGGCGATTACCCGATCCAGTTGATCTTAACCGATGCTGGGCGAAAAGCTGTAAGAAGCTAACCCCCAACCCCTAACCCCCATGAAATACCTCTTCTTCGGCCTCTCCATCACCTCATCCTGGGGCAACGGGCACGCGACGACCTATCGCGGGCTGTTGCGCGCCCTGGCGGCGCGGGGGCACCAGTGTACCTTCTTCGAGCAGCGCACCGACTATTACCAGGGCAACCGCGACCTGGACCCCGCCGACGCCGATTACGTCAAAATCGAGCTATACGATAGCTGGGACGACCGTGCCACCCAGGCCCGCGCTAGCCGGGCACTGACCATGAACGAGGTCGTCGTGGTCGGCAGCTATTGTTTCGCCGGGGCGGCTATTGCCGACTACCTGTTGCAACGGCGGCGCGACTACAACCGCATCCTCTACTACGACATCGACACCCCGGTGACGCTGGAGCGGTTGGCCGCCGACGGGGCCACGCCCTATGTGCGCGGCGACCAGCTGGCCCACTTCGACGGCGTGCTGTCATTCACCGGCGGCCCGGTGCTGGCCGAATTGCACGACCGCTGGGGGGTCGCCCACCCAGCCACGCTCTATTGCGGCTTCGACCCGGCAGTGCATCACCCGGTGCCGCCGGAGGACCGCTTCGCCTGCGCCCTCGGCTACATGGGC
>JBBSEL010000840.1:0-2919 GCA_038239755.1 Chloroflexia bacterium
CAGCAAGGCGTCCGCCGGACGCCCCTACCTTCGCAGTGGGAGTTGCCCTAGCATGATCAATTGGTAAGAGTCCATCCTATGGGAAAGCCGTCCCCCATCCCCCATCCCCCGCCGCCCTACCGCAGCCCGGCGAACAAATCGGTTTCGTGGGCGCGGCCCCCGTTGACCAGGCTGTAGACTCGGTAGTAGCGTTGCTGGCCCCAGAGTACCGCTTGCGCGTCCGCCGAGACGTGCTGCAAGCGAGCGTACTCGGAAAGCTGGCTCTGGTGGCAGGCCACCGCTTGCCAGATCTGCGCCGCGTAGGCCGTCGTGTCGATCTCGGTGGTCGCGGCCCACTCCTCCCAGGGGACGGCGTGGCGATCCACTCCATCAATCGTCATGACCAATTCGCCGAACACCGACTCATAGATCGTGAACAACTCCCGCCCGTCGGCCATATAGTACAGCTTCGCCACGCGATGGGGTGGGGCGGCGGGAGGGGCGAGTGGGTAGGTGGGGTCGGCGGCGGCGATCAGGGCGGCGGTGGTGAACTGGCAGATGGCGATGTGGTCGGGGTGGCCGTAGGCCCCGTTGGGGTCGAAGGTGACCACCACCTGGGGCTGGATGCGCCGGATATGGCCTGCCAGGGTGGCGATGATCGCCACCGGGTCGGCCTGGTCCAGGTCGCCGTCGATGTAGTCCAGCAAGACCACTTCGTGCAAGCCCAGCACGGCAGCGGCGGCGCGCAACTCGCCCTCGCGGATCTGGCCCAACGCCTGGAGGCCGGGGTTCGCCTCGGTGGGGCCGGTCCAGCCGCGCTCGCCCCGCGTGGCCGTGATCAGGTGGGTGGCGACCCCCTCGGCCCCATAGCGGGCCAGGATGTCGCCCGTCCCCAGCGACTCGTCGTCGGGGTGGGCCATCACACACAACAATTTGAGTGGGTCAGACATGGGGTTCTCCTCGGTACAACGGAGTCGCACTACGGGGCGGGATGGGATAATTGGCGGCGGGCGGGGGCTGACGATCCCAGGGGGCAACGTGCGCCTATTGTAGCACCGCCCTGGAGGGGGTGTCAACCACGACGCGCCGGGATGCGTGGTTGTACTCTGGCGAGGGCCGCGCTATACTGGATGATGCGGCATCCGGCGTTGCGCCGAACGGCTGAAGCCTGGCCGGGATCGGGCGGTTTAGGGATGCGCCGCAACTGGGGCGGATTCTTTCCGTTCCAAGTTGCACAATCTATAGAACGGATCGAGGAGGAGTAGCCGGATGGACAATGAACACGGTGAACATGGATACGAATCGAGCGGCAGCCCCCAGACTGCGCCCACCCGCGCCGGGGAGGGCGGCTATGACCGCGGCCCCCACGCCGGGCACGAAGAGGTGGGGCGGGTCGGGGAGCCGGACCACCCCGGCACGGCAGGGCAAGCCGCCGAGGATCTGGAAGATTTGATGGGCCGGTCAGCCATCGACCCCGACGATGTGTTGAGCCTGGACCCGAATCTGCTGGTCGATTCGGATGAGCCAGACTTCATGGACGACGCGGGCACGACCGACGTGATGCTGGCGGTGGAAGAGGGCCTGACCTATATCCCGCCGATTGACCCGGTGGTGCTGCCCGACGACGCGGCTAGCGAGGGGCTGGAAGTGGTCGGCGGGTTCGCCACCGACTCGCTGGAAGGGCCGCTGGACCAGGATCAGGTGCCCGCCCGTATGCGCCGCAACGACGAAGAACTGGTCGAGGCCGTCACCCGTGCCCTCCGCGCCGACGGCTACACCACCGACCTGGCAATTGATGTCGAAGTCGAAGACGGCGTGGTCTACCTGCGCGGGCAGGTGGGGTCGCTGGAAGACATCGAGCAGGCCGAAGACGTAGCAGGGCGCGTGCCCGGCGTTGAGGATGTCGAAGAAGAGCTAGAGATCGTATAATAGAGAGGGCGCGGCCCGTGACCCACCCGGCCCGCGCCCTCGTTCCGCCCACAGCCTACAGCCCATAATCCCCTGAGAAAGTAGTCCTTGCGAATGTTAACCACCGAATCTGCGCCCACCCGGCGCAGCCCGATCCGGCTGCCTGCCGACGCCCTGGTGGACCTCCATATGCATAGCCCAGTCAGCGACGGACACTGGACCGTCAAGACCCTGCCGCCCGCCGCCCACGATCTAGGCTTGCGGGTGGTGGCCCTCACCGACCACGACGACACCGCCGGGGTGGAGGAGATGGCCGCCGCCTGCGCCGCCTATGGCATCGGCCTGATCCCCGCCGTCGAAGTCAGCACCCATTTCCAGAGCGTTGGCTTCCACCTGTTGCTCTACGGCATCGATATCCACAACCGCGAACTCCAGGCCCGGTTCGATAACGCCCGCGCCCTCTATGATTGGATGGTGCGCGACGCGATGGGCAAGCTGGCCGCGCGGGGCAAGCCGCTGGACTCGGAGCGGTCGCCGCAACTGGGGGCCAGCCACGGCCTCAAGCTGTATCACCTGGTTGATGCCCTGGTCACCCACGGCTACGCCGCCAACATGAGCCAGGCCTATGGCCTGTGCATGGAGGTGGGCGCGTCGTATAGCTGGAGCCTGCCGATGGAAGAGGCGATCGCCGTCGGTCATGCGGCGGGCGGGGTGGCAGTGATCGCCCACCCCCGCCGGGCCGAGCCAGGCTTCACAGTGCCCACCGCCGCCGATCTGGATAAGATGGTGGCCGCCGGGCTGGATGGGGTCGAGGTCTTTCACTCCTACCACCGCGCCCCCGATGTGGCCTTCCTCCTGCAATACGCCGAGTCGCGAGGCCTCCTCATCGGCTGCGGCTCCGATTCGCACGGCCCCGGCCCCAGTCCGCGCCCGCTTACCGCCTGGCCCGCCGCCCGCTGCCGGGCGCTCCTGGCCCGCTGTGGGGTGGCGGTTGAAACGTGAAAGGTGAAACGTGAGGCGTGAGGCGTGAGG
>JBBSEL010000841.1:0-2918 GCA_038239755.1 Chloroflexia bacterium
ACCGTCCCCGAAGCCCTGGTCTTAGATCTGCTGGTGCAACTGGTGGCGAAATCCGTGGTACAAGCCACGCCGCGTCCCGGCGTCGCCACCCGTTATTATCTGTTGGAGCCGCTGCGGGCCTATGCCGGGGCTCGGCTAGCCCAGACCGGCGAGATGGAGCGGCTACGCCTGCGCCATCAAGAATGGTATCTCGCTCTGGCCGCGCAAGCCGCAGCGGGGCTGGCAGGCGCCGACCGGCTTTACTGGCTGCAACGGCTGCGCGCCGAAGAGGAGAACCTGGAAGCGGTGCTGACGGAGTACCGGGTATGAACACGAAAGATGCTGTTGGCGAATTCCAGTTAGGCGGCAGCCAGCGCGGCAACGGGGGACATACGAGTACGGGCACGAGGTTTCTCCGTCCACCCGGCGCAAAAGCCGCGTCAGATTGATCGCGATCGCGGTCAGGATATGTTGTAGATAGGTTTTGGCCTGCCCAATATAGCGCGATAGCGCGCCCGCCGCATTTCATGGGTGCCGACGGCCTCGGAGATGGCCCTCTCCACGCCCGCCCGCGCCGCATACGCCACCTTGAATTCCGCCGTGTGCTGCCGCGCCTGCTTCAGCGCCTCCTGCTCCGCCTGCGGATGCAGCGTCAACTCACGTGGCCCGGTTTCGCGCCGCGTGCAACGCGCCCGCACCGGACACGCCGCGCATGTGCCCTCGTCAAACTGCACCTGGACGGTCGGCTTACCCCGTGGCCCGCTTTCCTCTTGCGCAAAAGTTAGCCATATCCAGCTGGGGCACCAAAAAGCGGCGCGGGCGACCACACACTGAATGCTGCGGATCAGCTACTACATGGTCCGGCAGCGGGAACAGCTCGGCTATACGGTCACGCTGCTTCCCTCGCCCGCTCAACCAGCCCGCAGGGATTTTCGAGAGAGTAGTGCCGAGGGCTGGTCACGCCACACCTACCCCGCAACGACGCGCGTCGCCGCGGCGTGCCTACTCGTTCGCGGGATGTTGGATCATCCGGCCACCCCCTCGCCTGGTGACCCCAGCCCGGTGATCCCCTGCTCGATCACCAGCGTCCGGCCTGCCTGCCAGTTCGGGAGCATGGCGTCGCCCAGTTGGGCGCGGACCTGGGTCACGGTTGCGTCATAGTCAGCGCGGTCCTCGATCTCCACAGCGGTTCCATGGGCATCCCGCAGGGCGGCTGCCGCCCCCAGGAGATGCGCGGCGCGAGTGGCCTCGTGTTGGGTGACCGCGACCCCGGCCAGGCGCTCCAGGCATTCGGCGATGCCGCGTGAGTCGTGCTGCTGCACAAAGAGCCGTAAGCTCTCGCTGTAGTGGTGACTCGCCTGCGCGGGCCGCCCTTGTTTGTACTCCACCCGGCCCACATCGTTAAGGGCATACGCGATTCCTGTCGTGTTCCCCAGCTCTCGCCGCAGCGTGAGGCTTTCGCGGTAGTAGGCCGCCGCCGCCCCATAATCCTGGGTGTACAGCGCCATCAGCCCCAGGTTCGTCAGCGCCACCGCTAGCCCCGGCTTATTGCCGACCGCGCGAAAAATGGTCAGGCTCTCCGCATAATACGTCGCCGCTTGCGGGTGATCGCCCGCTGCCTGGGCGATGGTCCCCAGGTTACTGAGGGCATCGGCGATATGCACGGTATCACCCAGGGCGCGATACAGCGCCAGGCTCTCCTGGCACAGCACCGCAGCGCGCTCCACATCCCCCTGGTGCCGCGCTATAATCCCCAGCAAATTCAGGGCAGCGGCGCTGCCTGCGTCATCGGTGAAGGCCCGGCTCAGGGTCAGGCTCTCATCCGCAAGCTGCCGCGCTTGCTGGTCGTCGCCTTCGTAGCGGACCACCGCCGCGAGATCGCGGAGGGCGCGGGCCATACCCCGCCCATCCGCCAGGGTCCGCCACAGCTCCAGGCTACGGGTGTAGTACCGGGCCGCCCGCTGATAATCCCCTTCCTGGCGCACCAGGACCCCCGCCGCGTGCAGTACAGCAGCCTGCACGGCGGGGGTTAAGGAGGCCGGTGCCGAGGCCGGCACGGTCGTCAAGGTGGCTTCTAGCCATTGGAGGCCTTCCGCCGCGTGCCCATAGACAAACCAGAACCGCAGCAAGGCCACGCCGAGGCGGCCCGCCTCTTCAACGGCCCCCTGATCCAGCAGCCAGCGCAGCGCGGCGCGGATGTTGTCATGTTCTTGCTCCAGCTGTTGGAGCCAGCGAATCTGGTCTGGGCCGTACAGGGCGGGGGCCGCTTGTTCGGCCAGGCGCAGGAAATAGTGCGCGTGCCGCTTGTGGATCTGCGCCTCCTCCGCGTCCGCTGCCTGGGCGAGGAGTTCCGCCGCATACTGCCGGATCGTTTCTAACAGTGCAAAGCGGGGCATAGGATCGGGCGCGGGCAGGCGCTGGAGCAGATTCATCTCGACCAGCGCCGCGAGCGGGGCCGCGACCGCCGTCGCCCGTGCTTCATCACCCTCGCCTACCGCCGCCACGGCTTCCAGCGCACAGCCGCCCATGAACACGGCCAGCCGCCGGAACAGAATCTGTTCCTCGGGCGTCAGCAGGTCAAAACTCCACCCAATTGCGGCGCGTAACGTCTGCTGCCGGGCCGGGAGATCGCGCGGCCCATCGGTCAGCAAGTTCAATCGGCGCGTCAATTGCGCCTCAATCGCGGGGAGGGACAACCGGTGGACCTGCGCCGCCGCCAGCTCTAGGGCGAGTGGCAGGCCGTCCAGCCCGGTGCAAATACCGGCCAGGCTGGGGGCATCGGCGGCGGTCAGGCCAAACCCGGGATCGGCGGCAGTGGCGCGTTCCAGAAACAGGCGCACCGCTTCATACTCGGACAGCCGATCCACCGAGGGCGGGGCCGCACGATCCGGCACAGCCATCGGGGGGACCGTGAATGCATACTCCCCATATAGATGAAG
>JBBSEL010000842.1:0-2905 GCA_038239755.1 Chloroflexia bacterium
CCCCCGGCCCCTCGCGTCCGCTACCCGTAACCACGCAGGGTATAGTATACTGTTGGGGCTGTTACCTCTCCAAAAGGAGCCTTTATGCGTCCTGTATACTCTCGGCGCGCGTCGCGGGGTTGGCGGTGGGTTAGTTTGGTGCTGGGGCTGGTCCTGGTGGCGAACAGTGCCCCGGTGCCGGGCGCGGCGGCCTCGCCGCTGACCTTTGCCGACCCGGTCTTTGGGCGGGTCTGGACCCGCACCGACGGGCCGGTGGCGACGGGGCAGGTGACCCGTTCCTGGGTCTGGGGGCCGGGATCGTGGGCGGCGGGCCAGGAACCGTATAGCGAGGCACCGGGCGGGGCGCGGCTGGTGCAATATTTCGACAAGGGGCGGATGGAGATCAACGATCCGACGGCGGATCGCACCGCGCCGGGGTATGTAACCAGCGGGCTGCTGGTGGTGGAACTGGTCAGCGGGGTGCTGCAACTGGGCGCGAACAGCACGCGCCATATGGCCCCTTCGACCGAGCCGGTGGCGGGCGATCCGCGCCCGGTCAACCCCGATGCTCCCGACTATGCCGCCTTCGCCGCCCTCGCCTCGCTGAACGGCGACCACGAAGCTGCCGACCGCACCGGCAAGTCGGTCGATGCCACGCTGACCCGCACCGGGGGGGTCGGCCACAATGCCGCGGTGGGGGCGCATAGCAAGGTCGGCACGTTCAATAACGTCCCCGGCCTGCGGCACAACATCCCCGACGTGTTCTGGACCTTCCTCAACAGCCGGGGGCCGGTGCTAGAGGGGGCCGGGCCAAGCGATGGGCCGCTGCTCGACTGGATGTTCAGCGTGGGCTACCCGATCACCGAGCCATACTGGATCCAGGCACGGGTGGCGGGCGAACCGCGTGACCTGCTGGTACAGCTTTTCCAGCGGCGGGTGCTGACCTACGACCCCGCCGGGCCAGCGGGCTGGCAGGTGCAGATGGGCAATGTCGGCCAGCACTACTACCACTGGCGCTACGAACAGGCCCCCATTCCCGCGTCTCTGGCCCCGGTGGGGTTGCCGCGCTACGGGGTCGATACCAACTGGAAGTCGGACGCGCCACTGCTGGCGACGGCGGCGGGGCTGGGCACGGGGCTGGCCCGGCTGGGCATGGCCTGGAGCGCCATCGAGCCGGACAAGCTCACCCCTCGGCGCTACAACTGGTCGGCCTACGACGACCCGCTGGCGCGGATGGCGGCGGCGGGCCTGACCCCTCTCGGCTCGATCAACGAGTGCCCGGCCTGGGCCTGCACCTACCCCGAAGGCCCGCTCGACAAAGCCACCCCCGAACAGATGGGCGCTTTTCTGGCCGCCATCGTCGCCCGGTACAGCGCCCCGCCCTATAACGTCCACATGTGGGAACTGTTCAACGAACCGGACCAGACCCACGGGCCGACGCGCGGTTGGGGGCTGCACACCACCGAGTATGCCCACCTGCTGAACACGGTCGCCCCGGTGATCCGCGCTACCGACCCGCAGGCGAAGATCTTTCTCGGCGGGTTGGCCTACGATTGGTTCACCGATGAGGGCGGCCCGTTCAACCGCGGCTTTCTGGGCGATGTCGTCTCGCTGGCCCCCAACTCGTTCGACTATATCAACTTCCACTATTACCCGCAGAACATCCACTGGCCGACGATTGCCGACAAGGTGGCCGAACTGAAAAAGCTGCTGGCCCAGGCCAAATTGAACAAGCCGCTGGTCTGCACCGAAACCGGGATCACCAGTTCGGATAACCCCGACTTCGCGATCCCCAATTTCCCGCCGAACAGCCCAGAGGACCAAGCGCGCTGGTTGGTGCAGGTCCACGCTCAGGGGTTTGCCGCCGGGCTGGCGAGCATCGCCTGGTTCCCGGTGCAGGACTTCCATACCGATATTCCCGGCTGGCAGATCTTCACCGAGTCGGGGCTGGCCCGCTTCGACGGCAGCCCCAAGCCCGCCTACCTTGCCTACCAGCACTTTGTCCGCGAGGTGGGGGATGCCCCCTTCGCCCGGATCATCCCCGGCGCGGAACTGGGCGCGCCCGCTGTGGCGGTCTACGAATTCGCCCGCCCCGATGCCCGGCTGTGGGTCGCCTGGAGCACCACCATTGACGGCCCGCAAACCAGCACGCTGCCCCGGCTGAGCGCGGCGACGGTGGCCTCCGATCTGTATGGGCACACGGTGGCGGCGGTGGGGACGCGCATCCCGGTGGGGCGCGACCCGGTGTTCATCGAGATCCGCTGAGTGCCGCCGGGCGGCGGATCGGCAGGCGCAAGACCAGCACCCCGGCAATGATGCACGCGCCGCCCAACAACTGCGGCGGGGTCAGCGTCTCGTGCAACACGCCCACCGCCAGGGTGGCGGCGACCAGCGGCTCGAAGGTGGCGATGATGCTGGCCGGACCCGCGTCGAGGTGGCGCAGGGCGGCGGTGTAGGCGATCAGCGCGCCTAGCGTCGGCCCCAGCGCCACCAGCAGGAGCAGCCCCCAGGCGGGCAATTGCCCCCCCGGTTCGAGCAGCCGCGCCGGGGGTCCGGCCAGGGCCAGTCCCAGGCTGCCCACCCCGAACATCCAGAACAGCATCGGCCCCGTTTCAATCCCGCGCCGGATGACGATTTTGCCGAAGATGCTGTAGAGCGCGTAAGTGAACCCAGCCCCCAACCCACAGAGGACACCCAACCCGTTTACCTCCAGCCGGGCCGGGTCATAGGCTCCCGCCACCAGGGCGCTGCCGCCGAAGGCCAGCCCCAGCGCCAGCAGCTTCCGCCCACCCAGCGACTCGCCCAGCAAGCGCCAGGCCAGCACCGACACGAACGCCGGGGCGGTATAGAGCAGCACCACCGCCGTGGTCACTCCGGTCAGCACCACGGCATAGATATAGAACAGGTAGAAGCAGGTGACCCCCAG
>JBBSEL010000843.1:0-2896 GCA_038239755.1 Chloroflexia bacterium
TAGCCCGCCCCACTTTGTGCCCTGGGCTATGTGCCCAAGTAACCGTTGTCCCGCAGCAACGCCGCTAACTCATCGGCATCGCGGTACTCGGTGAGGACGAAGCCAGAGCCTTCGACCACCGGCACCTCCATATAGCCTTTGCGGCGGAACTCCAGCATGGTTTCGATATCGCTGCGGATGTTCTTTTCGGTGAACGGCACGCCCCACTCGTCAAGCAACTGCTTGACCTCGTCGCAACTCGTTCACATCGGCCCGCTGTAAACGAGCAGCGGTGGTTGCTCAGTCATTGTCGGCTCCTTTTGCACCACAGAGGGCACAGAGAACACAGAGATCTCTGTGCCCTCTGTGTCTCCGTGGTAAACCCATTAACGTGTCCAGCCGTCCAGCTTCTCGCGCAGCGCCGGGACCAGATCGGCAATCGGCACGCGGATCTGGGCCATCGAGTCGCGTTCGCGGATGGTGACGGCCTGGTCCTCCAGGCTCTGGAAATCGACCGTGACGCACAGCGGCGTGCCGATCTCGTCCTGGCGGCGGTAGCGCTTGCCGATTGCGCCGCCGGTCTGGTCATACTGGCTCATCCAGTGGCGGCGCACGCTGGCGTGGACTTGTCCGGCCAGCGCGGTCAATGGCTCCTTCTTCGACAGCGGCATGACCGCCACTTTGATCGGGGCCAGGGCCGGGTGCAGGTGCAACACCACGCGGGTGTCGTCCTTATCACCCACCCGCTCCTCGGCATACGAGTCGATCAGGAAGGCCAGCGCCGCCCGGTCCGCGCCCAAGGCCGGTTCGATCACATAGGGCAGCAGGTGTTCGCCCGACTCGTCGTCGTAGTAGCGCAGGTCTTTGCCGCTCGCCTCCATATGCTGGCGCAGATCGTAGTCGGTGCGGTTGGCGATGCCCTCCAGTTCGCTCCAGCCCATCGGGAAGAGGTATTCGATGTCGAAGGTGGCTTTGGCGTAGTGGCCCAGTTCGTCCTTCTCGTGGGCGCGCAGGCGCAGCCGGTCGCGGGTCAGGCCCAGGTTGAGGAACCAGTTGAAGCGGTTCTGTACCCAGCGCTCGTGCCAGACTTCGTCCTCGCCGGGGCGCACGAAGTATTCCAGCTCCATCTGCTCGAACTCGCGGGTGCGGAAGATGAAGTTGCCGGGCGTGATCTCGTTGCGGAACGACTTGCCGATCTGGGCGATGCCGAACGGCAGCTTGCGCCGCATGGATTGCTGCACGTTGAGGAAGTTGACGAAGATGCCCTGCGCGGTTTCGGGGCGCAGGTAAGCCACCGCCGCATCCTCCTCCACCGGGCCGACATGAGTCTTGAACATCAGGTTGAAGTTGCGCGGGTGGGTCAACGCGGTCGAGCCGCAGTTGGGGCAGACCAGCACCGCCGTCAGGCTCTCCTGGCCGGGCGCGGGCTTGTAGCCCTTGATTTCGCTGACCGGGGTGGGCGTCAGGTGGTCGGCCCGCCAGCGCATCTTGCAGTTGGTACAGTCGATCAGCGGGTCGGTGAAGTTGGCGAGGTGGCCCGACGCCGCCCAGACCGCCGGGGCCATGAGGATGGCGCTATCCAGCCCCACCACATCATCGCGCTCCTGCACATTGGCCTGCCACCAGGCGTTCTTCACGTTGCGCTTGAGTTCGGTACCCAGCGGGCCGTAGTCCCAGGTGCTGCTGAAGCCGCCATAAATTTCGCTCGACGGGAAGACAAAGCCCCGCCGCTTCGCCAGGGATACGATTGTCTCCATTGTTACCGGTTGGTCCATCGGGTTCCTCCTTATTGGGGGTTAGGGGCCGGGGGTTGGGGGTTGGCCGATTCCGTACCAGTCCCCAACGCTTGACCCTCAACCCGTGGTTTGCGGCGCCAGCGCGCCGTGAACATTAGCGCCAGCCCGAGCAGCAGGGCCAGCCCGCTCACGGTCGCGCCGATCACGAACGAGTCCGGCATATAGTGTAGCTCGACGGTATGAGTCCCGGCGGGGACGACCACCCCTTGCGAGAGGTAGTTGGCCCGCAGGATCGGCACCGGTTGCCCGTCCAGCGTGGCGTGCCAGCCGGGGGCCAGCGTTTCGGCCACCACCAGCAGAGCAGGGCGACTCGCCGTGGTCTGGAGGCGGATCGTGCCGGGCGTGTACACCTGCACGTCGACATTGCCGGGCGAGGTGCCTGCCGGGTCATGCTGGATCGCCGCCACCGCCGCCGCCGGGGCTTCGACCAGGGCCATATAAGCCCGCACCTCCCGCCAGGTGACGTTTTGCATCCAGGTACGGGCCGCCGCTTCGCTGTCTACCACCGCGAGGTTGTCGCTCAGATAGGTAAAGCCGGGCACCCCCTCCATTTCCCACAGGCCCATGCCGTTCTTCAGCGCCCGCCGGGTGAACGGCGGTTGATCGGGGTCGGTCGGTGGGGGCAAGTCCCCCGTCGCCGGAGCCGCGTAGTAGCGCATCCCCAGCAGCGGCGCGACCGGCAGCTGGGGGTGGAAAAAGAGAAAGTTATACTCGGTATAGACGCTCTTCGGCAGGTCGGGGCTGAGCAGCACCGCCGCCTGGTAGGCCCGCTCGCTCATCAGCGCATCTTGCGCCCGCCAATCGCGGATGCCGTAGATCAGCGCCGTGTTATCGGGCAGGCCGTTGCTCTCGAACAGGATGCGCTCGGTGGGCGGCACCAGGGTTTGCACCTGCTGGATATAGCTGGTCACAGGGTAATACTGGTCTGCCGGGCCGGTCGGGTTGACGTTGCCGAGCAGCCGCCACAGGTCCGCGAGGAGGATCACCCCCAGCACCACCGGCCAGCCCCGGCGATTGCGCCCGCCGACCATCCACAGCACCAGCGCCCCCACCGCCGCTACCAGGATCCCCAAGGCCCAGATCGCCCAGTAGACCCGGTAGCTGTCGTTGGTGATGAACCA
>JBBSEL010000844.1:0-2895 GCA_038239755.1 Chloroflexia bacterium
ACACACTCTTTGGTGAACTTCAGACTATCTTCGATCCCCCAGCGTTGCCGATACATTTGAAAGACGCGCTGCGCCGCCGCTGGCTCCGGGACCGGCCAATCGGTTAGCAGCACCCACGGCTCCCAAGCACTCGCCTCGATTTGTACCACCACCGCCCAGCCCCGCTGCCGCACCCGCCGCTTGGTCGGCGGGGCGGTGCGCGGCGCGGGGTCATAACTGACCCGCACCGGCACCGCACTGAGCTGGACGGTGACCGGCTGGCGTTTGGCCGCCCGTTGGCCGGTCAAGCGCACCTCCATCGTCGTTTCCACTCGGGCGAGGGCGGCACAATACGGCAGGGCCTCGGCCACGGACCCGCTCCGCCAGCCTTGCGGCGTGGCGTACTCCACGCGCCGCTCCCGATGCGCGACGCGGCAGACCAGATGCTGGCCCAAGCTCCACAGGGTGCGCCAGACCGCCACGTCATCAAAGCCCCGGTCCATCAGCCAGGTAATGGCCGCGTCCGGCAGGGCCTGCGCCAGCGCGGTCCCAACTGTGGTGAGGGCGTGTTGGATCTCGGCGGAGACACTGCGAAAGCCGGGTTCATGGCTGCTGAAGAGCCGCTGATAGAGGATCCCGCGATAGCCGGGGATGACGGCAATCACGTTCAGGGTCGCATAGCCGGGGACGAAGCCACCAGTCAGGGCGGGGACCTTTTGCAGATGGGGCAACTCTTTGGCATAGGGCTTCCGCAATTCGGAGCCATCGAGAATGACCCAGACCTCAGCGGGAGCGGCGGTGCGGAGCGCGGTCAGGGTCTGGGCGCGGAGGCGCGCGGTGAGGTGGTCGGGATCGAGATCGGGGGAACGGGTGGTGGAGGTACCATGCACAAAGCGGCGCACCCGTTCTTCGCCCGCGGGCGAGGCGGCCAAGAGGGGGCTATGGGCGGCAATCTGAGCACAGACGGTGGTGCCCGCCGTGAGCAGGCCGGTGACGACGGCACTAAAGGTGCGAGCGGTGCGCTGGTCGTGGATCAACGGCTGAAACGGGCGGAGAAAGGACGTGAGCGGGTCCGCCCAACTCGGCTCCCACATAAAGCAATCCTCCCAGTGAGCAGTGATGGGGCTATTCTACTCCATCCTCATGCCTTTGGGGAGTTATGAACGGATGTCAGTCATGTTGCCTTGACACCCAAGCCGAGATCGAGTATGATCACAGGGTCGTGCTAAGCGGGGAGCTAGCGGTGCCCTGCACCCGTAATCCGCTATAACGGGGCCGAATTCCTGATTGAGGTACGTTTTTGTAGGACTGCTTTAGCGAAGTGGTGTTGAAAGTCGGGTCTTACGCGGCAGAATACTATGAACCCCGCCAGGACCGGAAGGTAGCACCGGTAAATAGACCATTCTGGGTGCCGTAGGGCAGCCTGGCTGGAGCTAACTGGCTAGAGTAAGCTGGAAGAACGTATCGATAAAGGGTGCACGATTGACTTATCGGGCCACATCTCCTCCGGGGGTGTGGCCTTTGTCGTGGAGCGAGGTACGAGGTACGAGGTATGAGGTGGAGGTTGGAACGGGGGCGCGGTGCTTGCTAGAGGTTGCTTCCTATCTTGCCTATTGTCAGAGGTATTAAGTTGATGCCGACCCTGAGTGTGCGTTCTTTGGCTGACGAATTGATCCACGCGGCGCTGGCTGCGGTGGATGCGGGCGCGGCGGTGCGCCAGGCGCTGGGGCGGGAGCCAGGCGGGATGGTGTTGCAGGTGGGGGGGCAGACGTTCGACCTTGCGGCGACGCGGCGGATTGTGGTGGTCGGCGCGGGGAAGGCGGGGGCGGCGATGGCCCAGGCGGCGGAGGCCGTGCTGGGCGATTCTCCGGCCTGGCTGGGCGGGGTGGTGCTGGTCAAGGAGGAGTTGGCCGCCCCGGTCCCGCACACGATCCGCCTGCTCCCGGCAGGGCACCCGCTGCCGGATGATCGAGGCGTGACCGGGACCGAACAGATCGTGGCGACGCTGGCCGGGGGGCGGCCCAACGATCTGGTGCTGGCGCTCATATCGGGCGGGGGATCAGCGTTGCTGGCCGACCCAGTGCCGCCGATCACGCTGGCCGATTTGCAGGGGGTGACCGATGCGCTCCTGCGGGCGGGGGCGACGATTGGCGAGTTGAACACCGTCCGCAAGCACCTGGCGCGGCTGAAGGGGGGCGGGCTGGCGGCCCTGGCGGCCCCGGCCCCGGTGGTGGCGCTGATCCTGAGCGATGTGGTGGGCAGCCCGCTCGACGTGATCGCCTCTGGCCCAACGGTACCCGACCCTTCGACGTTCGGGCAGGCGTGGGCCATCCTCCAGGGCTACGGGCTGCTGGATGCGGTGCCTGCCCCGGTGCGCGAACGGCTGGACGCGGGGCGGCGCGGGTTGGTCCCCGAAACGCCGAAGCCGGGTGACCCGTTATTTGATCAGGTAACCACCGTGGTCGTGGGCGACAACCGGGTGGCGGCGTTGGCAGCAGTGGCACGGGCGCACGAATTAGGTGTCAATGCGCTCCTGCTCTCGACTTACATTGAGGGGGAAGCCCGCGAGGTGGGGCGGGTGGCGGCGGGGCTGGCGAAAGAGCTGGCCGGGCCGCAGCCCCCGCTCCCGCGCCCGGCCTGCCTGGTGCTGGGGGGCGAAACGACCGTCACCGTGCGCGGAGCGGGGCGCGGCGGGCGCAATCAGGAAGTGGCGCTGGCGGCGGCGCTGGCGCTGGACGGCTGGGGGCCGGGGGTGGGCGTTGCTACGCTGGCGACCGACGGCGGCGACGGCCTGGGCGATGCGGCGGGGGCGGTGGCCGACGGCACGACGGTGGCCCGCGCTCATGCGGCGGGGCTGGACCCGGCGGCATCCCTGGCAGCGAACGACAGCTATCCCTTCTGGCAGGCGCTGGGTGA
>JBBSEL010000845.1:0-2890 GCA_038239755.1 Chloroflexia bacterium
ACCCATGCTCAGAAGCCCGCTGCGGCTGGAAGGCTCGAACTGGCGCGGCGCCGCGCGAGCGCCGCAAACGCCGTTACTCGCGTGCGCGCTCGTGGCTTCTCGTCTAGCCAAGCCACCAAGCGGATCAGATTCAGCGCTACCGCCGTCAAGATCTGTTGCAGCCTGGTTTTAGCGATGCCATAACAATACCCTCCTAACAATAGCAGCATCTATCGCGCTGTCCACGTAGCTGTTCGATTAGCTGTGGGTCGTCGGGGATCAGGTAGTGTCCCGTCACCTCGTGGCGACTGGCGGATATCATCCCTTTGCGGACCCGGGCATAGAGCCAGTTCCGATGCACTCCTAACTCCTCGGCCAATCCCTGGACCGTCCATTGCCCCTCGATCTTGGCTTGGCTCTTGAATTGGGCGATCACCGCTACTTGTCCATGACGGCGGCGGATCTTGCTCACCATGCTCATGGCCACCCCTTCGCTGCGCGCTGAATGGTAACCTTCTGCACTTAGGCGACGGGCTATTTCCCGATCGGCGTAGCCAGCCCCTCCTAGCTCTAGCACCCGCCGCTCTAATTCTTCGTTGCCGCTCACCTCCGCCTGCCGCAGCACTCGTGGGTGCACCTGCCCGGCGCTGATCGCTCCGCTGACCCACACGATCTGGGCCTCAATGGTGTCGGCTGCCGGGCGGCGTACCACCACCCGCCGGATTAGGCTGCGCAGTAACTCCTTCTGGTGGCGGTGACTCAAGCGCCTGCTTTGCCACAATTCGGGTAAGCTGCGGCTTAACTCCCGCAGCTGCTGCTTGAGTTCACCACTCAGTGGTGCGGTCGCCGGCTGTCTGGCGAATGCCTCAGCGGCAGCTTGGGCGTCAGCCCAGCCCTGCAACGCCACCTCCCAGCGCCGCTCCAACTCCGCCGCGACCAGGCGATTGTCCGGATCAACCGCCTGATACTGCCGCTGCGCCAGCCGCGCCTCATATTCGGCGCGCTTAACACTATCATTATAACACTGTGCTCGGTGTGCTTGTTCGGTTTGCTGCCGTGCCAGCACCTCCTCCAACAAGTCCAGTTCGGCGGGCGCGAGGGCGGCGAAGAAGGCGTCGACCACGACTGCCTCCAAACTGGCCCCATCGATATGCAGACAGGTTGCTGCGCCATAGCTCGCCGCCAGCGCCGTACAACTGTAGCGTTGCTGGGGCTTGTAGGTGACATGCATTTGATAGCCGCAGCGTCCGCAGACGACTAGTCCAGCCAACAAGGCACTCCCGTCCCGCGGGGCCGCGCGGGCGCGGCGGGCGAATGCACTGGCGTTGTCGGCGAGTTGCGCTTGATTCGCCAAGAACTGCTCCCAACTGATGTACGCTGGGTAGGTGCCTTGATGGATAGTCGCCCATTCCTCTAGCGGACGACGCACCTGGCGATGTTGCCCGGCGCGCCGTTGCGGGTCTTGTACTCGGCGACCATAGACGAATGCCCCGGCATAGGCCGGATTATGCAGCACTTCAGTCAGCGCCGCCTGGTTGGGTTTGCGCCAGAGCAGTTGACCGGCTTGCAGACCACCATGTTGGCGCCGGGGCAGGAGTATCCCCGCATCCCGCAGATTGCGCATCAGTTTCTGGCAACTGCCCAACCGGGCGAACCGCTCGAAGATCACGTCGATGGTGTGTTGCACTTGCTGGTCCGGGTCTTTGATTACCCGACCGTCAGGCAGGCGCAACAGCCCCGTGGGCAAGTGTTGCCGATAGGTGCCTTGCTCAATCTGATGGCGCCGCCCGGCATCCATTCTCAAATGCAACAGATGCAGTTCGGCCTCGCTGAGGATGCCCCGTAAGCCGAGTAACAGGCGGTCATTGTACTGGCGTGGATCATAAACGCCGTCTGGATCAGCAATGAGGGTGCCAACCATGGTGGCCAAGTCGAGCAAGGTATACCAATCGGAGTTATTACGGGCCAGTCGGCTGGCCTCGTAGGCGAGAATGATCCCGACCTGCCCCAACGAGACGGCAGCGACCAATTCCTGGAAGCCGGGGCGCTGGCTGTCCTGGCCGGAATGGCCGAGGTCGGCATCGATGACGTGGACGTGATCAGGCAACCAGCCGAGATCGATCGCGCGTTGGACGAGCGCGTATTGGTTGAACTGGCTCTCGCGGTTGTGCAGTACTTGCTTCGGAGTTGATTGACGGACATAGACATAAGCGTCGCGGGAGCGCTGCAGCGGGGTTATCTTCTCAGGGACAAGAGTGGTCATCGAGCACCTCCTGGAGTACGTGCAGCAACGTGCCGCGAACCTGGGCTTTGAGCGCCGGGGAGAGGCTGGTCCAGACTTGTTGCGGCGGCACCAGTGGCGGGGCGAGCGGCTGCGCGGGAGGGGCCCGGTTGGGCGGGGTCCAGGGCAGGGGAAGTTGCTGAAGGCGCGAGGTTGGTGGTGGGAATTGCTTGGGCATGGGCAGTCTCCTGACAAGTAGCTGTCAGCGATGCTACCACAGCAAGCAGCGAATGCAAGCCATCCAGGGAGAGCCGACACGGGGCGGGTGCGGCAGGAGCGGCGGCCAGAGTGGTGGCCGCGAGCGGAATGACCCGTTCAACGCCGGGATAAAGCCACACCAGGCAGACGCGCCCGAGGCGTTTCTTATTGGTGATACCGATGAGTGGTAGGGTCAGCCCGTAGAGCGGGTGAGCTGGATCGATAACCTGAATTGTCTCACTAGGTGGTGCGGCGAGCCCCAGCGAGGCAGTCTGATGTAATGGTTTTTGCTTCGCCCCGGTAGCGGCTGCGCCGTAATTCGTTCATCCGGACCCCTTCCGATAGCGTCCCTTCGATCCCTGCTCGCGCTGCATATTTGCTCTTGAAGGCGGGCGTCTCTTCTTCTTGGCGTGCTCTTTGGAGCGCCTCATG
>JBBSEL010000846.1:0-2885 GCA_038239755.1 Chloroflexia bacterium
AATTTCTTCACAGATAAGCTCTCTCGATCTAAGGATTAGGCGACGGTGTTGCCACGGTATCACCCGCCGGGGTCGGAGTCGCGTTCGGATCAATAACCTCAAAGCTGGCATCGGTACGGATCGGCTGCTGGCCCGGCTCGGTCACATCGACGATGATCAGCCAGGACCCGCCCATCTGGAGCGTCCCAGTGGTGTGGTAGAGGCCGGGCTGGCCCGGCACGGGCTGGGCCTGGCTCTGTGTTTCGATATGGGCATGGGCGGGCATCAGCGGCAAGAGGTTGATCGTGGCCCCCTCTACCGGCCCGCCCACCCCATCGCTCAGGCGCAGATTGATCCCGACCGTGCCGCTGATCGCCGGGCTGGGGTCGGTGGTGACCGCCACCTGGACGAACGGAGCCGGGCGGATCGTCAACCCCCCTTGCTCATCGAGATCGAGCCGGTAGGCCACGTTGACATCCTTGCCGCTGCGCTGGCCGACCAGCACCCGTGCATCGTAACCCCCGGCCAGGGTCAGCATCGACTCGGTGGCGGTGTAGGCCAGGGTCGGCCCGCTGCCCCCGGCGAAGGTGAGAGGCAAGAGAGTGCTCCCGGCGTTCACGTCCTGTGGGGTGATCCGCAGTTGCAGCCGCAGGTCGTTGGTGATCAGCGGGGTCGCGTCCACCCGCGTCAGGTGGATGATGAACTGGTCCCCGGCCAGATCGGGCCGCACGGTCAGGCCGACTTCCAGCCCGCCCAGTGTTTGCGTGCCGGTCACCACCACCGGGGTCGGACTGGGGGTGGGGCTTTGCGGCGGGCCGGGGGTGGCGAAGGGGGTGGCAACCGGCGTGGGCGTGACGGGCAAGGGAGTAGCCGAGGCCGGAGGTGGCAGGAGCGTCAGCCCCCCAGCGCAGAGCAGCACCGCGCTCGCCAGCAACACCTCGCCGCGAATCACGCGCTGGAACAGCCCCACCGTGGCCGCCCCCGCCCCGGCGTCACCCGCCAGTAAGGCGACGAGGCGCGGCTGGATCACGCGATTCTGCACCGCGCCCAGCGCCAGCAAGGGCAAGAAAAGCAGGTGCTTGAGAATCAGGAGTTGGCCGTAATTGCTGGAGACAATCGCCACCGGGTCGAGGGTGCGCAGCGCCAGGTTGATCATGCCGGTGACGATTAGCAGCCCGACGCTGATCAGGGCGAGGCGGGAGAAGCGCGGCACAATGCGCGCCAGCGCCTGCCCCCGCGCCTCTGCCGTCAATGCGCCACTGTGGAGCAGCGGCAGCAATACCACGGCGAAGTAGAGCAGACCGCCGATCCAGGCCCCCGTCGCCATCAGGTGGATCAGGTCCGACAGGGTGCCCAGCGGCAGGCCCAGGATTGGGGCGGCGGACGCAGGATGGCTGCTCAACGCCTCCCCGGCGAAGATGATCCCGGCGGCGGCCACCGCGATGCTCCACAGGGTCACATCGGCCTCAACCGAGCGGGCCAGCCCCAGGCAGAGCAGCCCCACGATCACCACCGCCCCCACGCGCAAGATCCAGTACAACCCATAGCTGGTGCCACCCAGGAAGCGCCCCAGCACGTCCAGCCGTCCGAACGCTTCCAGCGGGGGCACGCCGACCAGATCGGCCACCTGGAAGAGCATGTCGGCCCCCAGGAGCAGGAGCAACCCGACCGCAGCGAAGATCGCCAGGCGACTCCAGCGCCGTTGCAGCGCCCTTAGCAGCCGGGTGCCCTCAGCGCGTGCGCCCGTTGCCAGCAAGGCCGGTTCCAGCACCAGCACGGTGAAGAGCGGCCCGCCCAGCAACCACGCCGCCAGGATCAGCGCCACGGCGCGGAAGACCCAGCGAATCGGGGACGGCGGCGGGGTGTTGCCCTCGGACGGCGGCGCGGTGGTGGTTCCCGGCACGCTGGCATCGGGAGTCGGCTCCGCGCCGGGGGTCGGGGTCGGTTCGCCGGGCAGGAACACCTTGAAGGCGTAGTTGCTCTCGGTCAGGTGCCCATCCACCGCCGACACCACCCGCCAGACCACGGTATAAACCCCGGTCGGCAGGTCGGGCTGCACGCCGATCCGCAAGCTAAGCCGGTCGCCGCCGGGCTGGGTCAGCGGCCCCGTATCCAGCCGGTGCCGCCCCCGGTCGAGCACCTGGATCGAGCTGAAGTCGAGCGCCACCTGTTCGCTGAAGGTGAGGCGGACTTCGCTGGGTCCCGCCGTGAGCACCTGCCCGATAGCGGGCGAGGCCGTCACCAATTGCGAGTGGGCCGCCGCCGGGAGGGGCAGGGCCACGAGGGTGAGGAGGGCCAGGAACAAGAGAAGAATCCGCCAGAAGCCAGGCACGCGCGGCAAAGAAAAGGTCAAGTCGTGATCCAAAACAAAAAGATAGGCCGCCTGTTGAGCATCCCCTGGCCGCGGGATACCGTGTGGGAGACGCACCGAGGCGTAACGACCTTTGGCTAAGTATAGCACCTTTACGCCACCCCTGCCAGGTTAGACCGCCAAAGAGGTCCCTGCGCCCCTGCCCCAGACGGCCCACCCGGCCCTCGCCGGGCATGGCAAAGGTTATGCTATTAGCAGGAAGGCCGGGCTAACTCCCGGTGCCCCAGGTGGCTTTGCGGAAAACGGCCCATTGGTGTACAATACCCTTATACCGGCGGCTTGCTAGAGGAGGAACCCGATGATCGAAATGAAGGTAGAGAGCATCCGGGTCAGCTTGATGACGCAGCACCGCGTGGTGATTCTCAAAGACCTGAACGCGGAACGTTACCTGCCGATCTGGATTGGTCCCTTCGAGGCGGATGCAATTGCCCTGGAAATGCAAGAGGTGCGCGTGGCCCGCCCCCTCACGCACGACCTGCTGCGCACCGTTATCTATGAACTGGGCGCAACCGTGACCCATGTGTTCATCAATGAC
>JBBSEL010000847.1:0-2875 GCA_038239755.1 Chloroflexia bacterium
ATCGGCCCAGGCGACCGATCCATCGGCCCAGGCGACCGACCCGTCGGTCCAGGCGACCGACCCGTCGGTCCAGGCCGATACGAGTGCCGCGCCGCTAGATAACGGTGATGCTCTGGCCCGCACTCCTACCCGCGTGCCCGCCCGCCGCTCGCCCACGCCCCGGCCCACCGTGCGCCCCACGGTGGCCCCCGATGGGTTGCCCGCGTCGAAGCTGCTGCCGCTGCCGGTGTTTGACTACCAGCACCTGAACAACTGCGGGCCGTGTACCACGATGATGGTCATGAGCATGTTCGGCATCGAGACCAGCCAGGACCGCGTGGCCGACGCGATGCGCCCGAACAAGGGCGACAAGAACGTGGACGCGACTGAGATCGCCGCCTACCTGGCGAACAACGGGCTGCGCTCTAAAGTCATGGTCGGGGCCGACAACCTGCGCCTGCGCCGCCTGATCGCGGCGGGCATCCCGGTCATTGTCGAGCAACTGCTCCACGATGGCGACGATATTTCGCACTTCCGGCTGGTGCGGGGCTACGATCAGGCCAAGAGCATCTTCATCACCGGCGACTCCTATTATGCCCAGACCTACAACGTCGGGTACGTCTCGTTCGAGCGCTGGTCGCGGGGGTTCAACCACCGTTATGTGCCGGTCTGGCGGCCCGATCAGGAGGCGACGGTCAAGGCGATCCTGGGCAGCGATTGGGACACCACGACCATGTACACCCACGCCCGCGATGCCGCGATCAAGGCGCTGGTGAGCAGCCCCAACGACTCGGCCTGGTGGATGGCCCTGGGCCACAGCCAGTATGGCCTGGGCAGTTGGGCCGATGCCGTCCGCAGCTATGACAAGGCGGTGGCGCTGGGCGGGGTGACCAAGCGCGTCTTGTGGTACCAGTGGTGGCCGGTGACGGCGCTGAACCGGGCCGGGCGCTACCAGGACGCGATCACCGCCGCAGACGGGGCCATCGCCTCGGCCAAAGTCTACGCCGAGATGCGCTACGAGCGGGCCTACGCCCTCCACGCCCTGGGCCGCGACGTCGAAGCCAAGACCGAACTCCAGCAAGCGATCAGCGACGACACCAACTATGTCCCCGCCCGCAACCTGCTGGCGCAGATCGATGGGCCGTGACGAGGGAATAGCCGCATGAGAATCGCCTCCCTGCTGCCCAGCAGCACCGAGATCGTCTGTGCATTGGGGCTGGAACATCTGCTCGTCGCCCGCTCTCACGAGTGCGATCATCCGCCGACGGTGCGCGGCTTACCCGTCGTCACGGCGCCCAAATTCGATCCCGATGGCCGCAGTTATCAGGTCAACGAGCGCGTCAAAGCGATCTTGCAAGAAGCAACGTCCGTGTACCGGATCGATGGCGACCTGCTGAAACAACTCGCGCCCGATGTGATCGTGACGCAGGCCCAGTGCGAAGTATGCGCGGTCAGCCTGGCCGAAGTGCAGCGGGTCGCCTGTGAATGGCTGGCGGTCCCGGCAGAGATCGTGGCGCTGGAGCCGAACGCGCTGGCCGATGTGCTGGCCGATATCGGGCGGGTCGCCGCTGCGCTGGGGGTGCCGGAACGCGGAACCGCCTTGACCGCACAAATGGCGGGGCGGATGGCGGCGATTGCCGAGCGCACCCGCGCCTTGCCCCGGCCCACCGTTGCCACCATCGAATGGATCGATCCGTTGATGGCGGGCGGGAACTGGATGCCGGAATTGGTTGAGATGGCAGGTGGGCACAACCTGTTCGGCGCGGCGGGCCACCATTCGCCCTGGCTGGCGTGGGAGGCATTACGTGCCGCCGACCCGGCGGTGCTGGTGATTATGCCGTGCGGGTATGACTTCGCCACCACGCTGCGCGAACTGCCCGCCCTGGAGGCGCAGCCCGGATGGGCCGACCTGGTGGCGGTTCGCACCCACCGCGTGTACATCGCCGAGGGCAACCAGTACTTTAACCGTCCCGGCCCGCGCCTGGTCGAATCGCTCGAAATCCTGGCCGAACTCCTACACCCTCAGGCGTTCCACTACGGTCACGAAGGCACCGGTTGGCTACCCTACACACCCGATAGGGCCGACCGCCCGGCGCTCACTCATCATTAATCACCCGTCACCCATCACCACCCACGGACTCGCCCTATGGATACCCTCTGTACTCTCTGCCATCAATGGACCCCCCTGCCGGAGCATGTGCCGGGTGGCAACGGCGTGCATGTCTGGTGCGCCGCCTGTGCCAGCGAGATCCCGGAGCGGGGGGTGGCCCACCGCTACCGCACCTGCCGCCTGTGCGGGCAGCACTACCTGGCCGACCTGGGCCGCTGCCCGATCTGCCCGGAGCCGGGCGATGCCGTGGGCGGGTCGGCCTGGCTGACCCTCTTGCTCGACCGCGACACTCGCCCCAGCGGCCTGGGTCCGGCGGCGCGCGACTGGGTGCCCCTGTCGGATCGCTACGGACTGACCCTGTGGGCCGATTACCAGCAAGAGCAGAGCGGTGCCCGAGAGCGCACCACCGGCGATAACGGGCGTAGTGGGGCCAATGGACGCAATACGGGCCGCAACGCCCGTTCTGCGCCGTCTCCGGCCAGCGCACCGCCTCCCGTCGCCCCCATTTTGCTCCCTACCCCGGCAGTCATGTTCGCCGGGGAAACATCCGACGCCACCTCGATTGGCGGCGAAATCACCGGAGCGGCGAACGAGGGGCTGATTGGGGTGGACTACGAACTGATCCAGGACGCAGGCCGCCTGGCCGAAGTGGCCGACCTGCTGGCCGCCGAACCGACCCTGGCGCTGGACACCGAAACAACCGGCCTCGACCCCTACAGCGTCCGCCTCTTGCTGATCCAGGTCGCCACGCCGCAGAAGGTCTATGTGGTCGATGTGCCCCGCGTC
>JBBSEL010000848.1:0-2874 GCA_038239755.1 Chloroflexia bacterium
ATCCTCCTACCCAGTCCCCGATCCCAATCTCCGGCAGCTCTCTGGGGACTACCCTGCCTGCCATTATACCGAGTGTGTCTGCCTGCTGTCAATAACGGAGTGGTCAGTGGTCAGTAGTCAGTGGTTGGTGGTTGGTGGTTGGTGGTTAGTGGTTAGAGAGAAAGCTGCCTTCTGATTTCTACTTTCTGATTTCTCGTCTAACAAAACGGCCCCCTCACCGCGAGGGTGAGCGAGCCGGGAGTCCCACGGGGTGAGGGGCAGGGCCACTCAGCCGCCGAGGGACGGGTCGGCGGGGAGTTCGGTGGCGTCGGTGATCGGGTCGTCGGCAGCCGCCGTGTCCTGCTCGTCGTATGGCTGCACGACCGTGCCGTGGGCCGACTGCTGGTCGTCGCCGCTGTAGTCTTCGACCGGCGGCTGCTGAAGCATCTTGTCCGTCGCCATCGGGTTGGTCGTTGTTTCGTTGCTCATCTGTGGCCTCATGTTGGTAAGGGTGCTCGTCGTCTCCCTGCTACATTAGCAATTATAGTGCCGGACCGGGGCTGTGTCCAGGGTCAGGAGGCGGAACGTGGCTCGGTCTGGAGGCGGGCGATGGCGGCGGGCAGATCGCCCATATGGGTGATCGTGGCGTCGGGGCGCAGGTCGGCGGGCGGGGGGTCGCCGGGGCGGGCGGGCGGCCCCGGCGGGTGGTACCACACCGCGCGCAACCCGGCGGCCTGTGCCCCCTGCACATCCCAGCGCCAGTGGTCGCCCACATGCACCGCTTCGGCGGGGGCCACGCCCAACTGCTCCAACACGGCGGCGTAGAGGCGCGGGTCAGACTTGTAGTAGCCCAGCCCGGCGCTGGTGCCGACCACCGGGAAGGCGGCGGCGAGGCCGTGCCGGGCAAGGCCCCAGTGGACGAACGGCGGGTAGGCGGCGTTGGAGACGACCGCCAGTCGTAAACCCATCCCGACCAGCGCCGCGACCGCCCTATCTGCCCCCGGCACCAGGGCCGTCTCGTCCAAACAGGCCCGTTCGGTAGCGTCTACGGCGGCCTGGAGTGCAGCAGGATCGCCCGCAGTCAGCCCGATCTCGGCCAATGCCCACCGTGCGCCGATGATGGCATTTATCTCTTCTCCGCTCTCGCGCACTTCCTGGCGGATGGCGGCATAGGCCGCGTCGGCGGCAAGGAGCATGGCGTCGGTCCCGGCCTCCGGCGGCAGCGCCCCCATTGCGATCAGCCGCCCGATCACCTCCCGGGCTAGGCTAGCGATCTCCACGTGCAGCCAGGCGTCGCCGCTGACCAGCGTATTATGGAAGTCGCACAGCACGGCGCGGATGGGGGAGTGGGGGAGTGTAGACACAACGGGATTATACGGGCGGTGGGTGGGCGATGTCAACGGCGGGGGCCTCACAGCGGTGGGGCGCATAGTGGGGCCGATGTATTTTCCTGGGTAGGGGCCGACCTGTGTGTCGGCCCTGGTGGGGTGTCCGACTGGCTCGCGTTCGGACGCAGGAGCCAGCCTAGAGATCGCGGACACCCCACCAGGCGCACACATGGGTGCGCCGCTACGACAGCAGAATCCGCACCCGAGCATACCCGATCCCTGAGGAATCCCCACTAGTACTACAGCCGCAGTTAGTGATAGAGCCGGGCCAGCCGCCGTTGGTAGTGGGCCCGCTTGGCCCGGGCTTGGTGGCGGCGTCGCCAATTCGACCAGCGCAAGACCGCAGCGGCCTCGGCTACCTTTCCCCAGACCAGTTGCCACAGCAACCGGCGGACCTCCGGCACCGTTAGCGGGAGGATCTCGTCTCCGGCATCCCGCTCCCACCGCCCCCTTTTTCACGCTCTCGCTCCGCCGCGTAGTAGCGTGTCACCGTCAGATAGGCTTGCGCTAGCATCACCAAGGTGATGTGCCGATACCACGCGGGCCACCGCCGCACCTCGTACTCATCCAGCCCCACCTCATCTTTGGTGATTTCGAAGCTCTCCTCGATTGTCCAGCGCCGTCCCGCCACCTGCACCAACTCCTGGAGGAGTGTGCTGACGGGACAAAACACCACATAGTAGGCCAGATCGGGTGGTTTATCCGGCGGGTCGTCGGCCTGGGGGATGCGGCGGCGCACCAGTAGCCAGTGTTCCCACTGTGGGGTCTCGTCATTGAGCCACGTCAAGCGCTCGAGGGCTACCCGTGTCCAGTCGTAGAGCCGTGGGCCTTTGGCCCCCTGCCCGGCACTGAGTCGCTCCCACGCGGCGGGGGCCACCTGCGCGGTGATCGCGCTGGCCCGTTCTTGCCGCACGCCCCGCCCAATGTTACACCATAGCGCTTCGGCACTACTCACCGCCAGCACGAACGGTTGCTCCTGCTCTTCCAGCCACCGGCGTAACCGCCGATCGCCCCCGTACACCGCGTCGGCGGTCACCCATTGGTGTGGGACGCCCGCCTGGAAGGCGCGTTCCAGCAGCGTCCGGGCGAGTTGCGGCTTGGTGGCAAAGGCGATCTCGGTGGGCACCCCGGCCTCGTGGCGGCGCGCCCGATCGGCGACCCACTCCTTAGGTAGGTAAAGTTCCCCATCGAGCAAGGTATGCCCCCGGCTCGAGGCATAGCCCAGAAAGACCCCGATTTGGCAGTTTTCAATGCGTCCGGCGGTGCCGCTGTATTGGCGTTTGACCCCGACGCTCTTGGGTCCTTTCTTGAGGAAGCCGGTTTCATCGACCACCAGCACGGCAGTGGCTTCGCCCAAGTGCTCCACGACATAGGCGCGGAGATCGGTGCGCACGGCGGACGCGTCCCACACGGCGCTATTGAGGAGGCGCTGCATCCCATCCGGAGTGGCTTCGCCCGCCTGTTCGGCTAACTGCCAGCCGTTCTTGCGCTTGAGGGGACTCAGCAG
>JBBSEL010000849.1:0-2869 GCA_038239755.1 Chloroflexia bacterium
AGCCGCCCGGTGAAGGTGAGGCTGGTCGGGGTGCCCTGCGGGGTGAAGCCGTCGGGCAGCACCACCGCCGGATGGCCGGTCAGGTTGGTCAAGAGCAGATTATGTGCCCCAAAGCTGGGGGCGACATAGACATCCACCGCCGCCATGCGCGCCGCCATCGCCTCGATCACCAGCGTCCGCACCCGCTGCGCCTGGATGTACTCCACCGCCGGGATCAGCCGGGCGGCGCGGAAGGCGTTCGGCCAGGCGTTCTTCACCTGCCGCTCCAGCAGGTCGTCGCGGTCGCTGCGGGTCAGGTCATCGAACGCGGCGGCGGCCTCCGCGCTGAGGATGATACCCAGCGCATCAATTGGGTAGTCGGGCAGGTCCATCGGGATCAGATCGGCCCCCAGATCGCGCAAGACCGCCAGCGCCGCGTCGTCATACGCCTTATGCTCCCGCTCCTCCGCGAACGCCGCCTCCAGGTAGCCGATCCGCAGGCGGCGCAGGTCCACGTCGGGGGTCCAGGCGAAGGGCACATCGGCCACCGTCGGATCGTGCCCGTCGGGGCCGACGATGGCGGCGAAGATCAGCGCGCAATCCTCGACCGACCGGGCCATCGGGCCGATCTTGTCCATGCTCCAACTGAGCGCCATCGCCCCGTGGCGCGAAACGCGGCCAAAGGTGGGCCGCAGCCCGCTCACCCCGCAGCGCGTGGCGGGCGAGACGATGGAGCCGTGGGTTTCAGTGCCGATGGCGAAGCCGACCAGCCCCGCCGCGACCGCCGACGCCGACCCCGCCGACGATCCCGACGATCCCTGAGCGAGGTTCCAGGGGTTGCGCGTCGTCCCGCCAAACCAGACATCGCCCCAGGCCAGCGCGCCCAGGCTCAACTTCGCCACCAGCACCGCCCCCGCCGCATCCAGCCGCTCGACCACGGTCGCGTCCAGATCCAGCACCTGATCGCGGTAGGGGGTCGCGCCCCAGGTCGTCGGGGTGCCCCGCACGGCGAGCAGGTCTTTCGCCCCCCAGGGGATGCCGTGCAGCGGCCCCCGGTACTTCCCTGCGGCGATCTCCTCGTCGGCGACGCGGGCCTGCGCCAGGGCGCGCTCCTCGGTCAGCGTGACCACGCAGTGGAGCAACGGGTCGTAGCGTTTGAGCCGGGTCAGGTACATCTCGGTCAGCGCCAGGGACGTGATCTGGCCGCTACGAAGCAGCGCCCCCAGGTGCGTCACCGAGGCGAAAGCCAATTCTTCCAGATCGGCAGGCGGGGCAGGCAGCGCGGATACAGCGTCCGCCGGAGCCACCGGGGTGGGCGGCGTGATCTCTGCTCCCGGCAGGCGCGGGTCAAAACGCAGGGCGGGCGGCACATTGTTAGCCACCGGCACAGCGCGAATACGGGTGTAGGTATCGCGGTGCGCCTGCACCTCCTGGCGCATCAAGGCGCGTTCGGGCGGGGTGAAAGTCAGCCCGATCACCTGGGCCGCTGCCGCCAGTTGCTCATCGGTCAGTTCGGATGGTTCGTCAGCCATTGTCCCTCGGTCCTTGCATCATTTACCAGGGGTGGAGGCCACCGCCCACAAGGCCAGCCCCACATCCTGCGCCGTCCACGCCCCGTGGGCACACACCGTGCTCAACCGCTCGGCACGCTCACGCAGCGGGGCGGCATAGCGCAGGTAGTAGGGGATGGTGTAGGCCACCGGCCCCAGCCCCGGTATCTGGAGGGCGACCGGCTCATCGAAAAAGGGGTAGTCGGCAGGGGCATAGGCCGCCAGCACGGCGGAGGCCGTCGCCGGGCCGACCCCATCCAGCGCGGTCAAGAGGGTGAGCGGGCGGCGCGGGTCGGGCACGGCGGAGAAGGCGGCGGCGCTAGCTTCCTGCACCTTTTCCGCGGCGTTGCCCTTCACCCGCCACCAGTTCTGTTCGCGCCAGACCCCACGCTGCATCTTCCACTTCGTCACCTGCACCAGCTCGTCGTGCAGCAATTCCGGCGGGGAACGCTCGACCAGCAGCCCTGGCAGGCGGGTACGATACCACTCGTCTAGGCCAGTCAACCCCTCTTTGCCCCGCGCCGCCACGGCAGCCGGGTACTGCGTCAGCACGGCGTGCCAGGCGGCGCATGATTCCTCATTCCATAGTGTCATCGGCGTCCCTCCTCATCGCCATGATATGCCGCGCCGGGGCCGCTGTCAAGCGCCGGACCACCCCACCTGTGCTATAATAGCGACGTGAACACCCCCACCCCTATGGCCGACCTGACCGCCTACGGCATCGACTCGCACTGGCTCCAGCCGCACCGGCCCCGGCGGACGATGCTGGTGGTCTACGCCCACCCCGACGACGAAAGCTTCGGCAACGCGGGCACCATCGCCCGTTACAGCGCGGCGGGCGTGGCCGTCCACTACGCCTGCGCCACGCGGGGCGAGGTGGGGACGGTCGAGCCGGACGTGTTGGCGGGCTATGCCGACATTGCCGCCCTACGCACGGCGGAACTCCAGTGCGCGGCGGAAGCGTTGGGGCTGGCGGCGGTCCACTACCTGGGCTACCGCGACTCGGGGATGCCCGGCAGCGAGGACAACCAACACCCCCAGGCGTTGGTCCAGGCCCCGCTGGAGCAGGTGACCGAGCAGGTGGTGGCGCTGATCCGCGCCTTGCACCCCCAGGTGGTGGTGACGTTCAACCCCTACGGCGGCTACGGCCACCCCGACCACATCGCCTGCTACACGGCCACCCGCGCCGCGTTCGGGGCGGCGGGCGACGCGGCGCAGTACCCGGAGCAGGTCGTGGCGGGCCTGGCCCCCTGGCGACCGCGCAAGCTCTACTACAGCACGATGGGCACAACGATGATGCGCCTGGGGCTGGGGGCGATGCGGCTGGCGCGCCGCGACCC
>JBBSEL010000850.1:0-2864 GCA_038239755.1 Chloroflexia bacterium
AGCCGCGAAATGGTCGGCTCGGTGGTCATCCCGGCGTCAATCGTGCCCTGCTTCATCCCGGCGATGAACGTATCGCCCGCGCCCACCGGTATGAACTGCACCTGATCGGCGGCGATGCCCTTCTGGGTGAGCATATACTGGGTCAGCGTTTGCGTGCCCGATCCCAGCTCGGTCACGCCCAGGTTCTTGCCCTTGAGGTCGGTGATCGACTTGATCGTGTCCACTTTTTTGCTGGAGACCATCTCGGCCTCGCCCGGCGAGATCAAGAGCTGGACGACCTCGGTCAGCCCCTTGCCCTTGGCCTGGATCTCGATGGTGTGGTTGTAGGAGCCGGACCCGGCATCCACCCCACCGGAGAGGACTTCTTCCTCCGCCGACTGGCCGGATGCTTCGTCAATCAGTTGCACATCCAGGTTTTGCTCGGCGAAATAGCCGAGTTGCTGGGTCAGCATGTTCGGCAGGTAGATCTGCTTGCTCATCCCGCCGACCAGGATCTTGAGCGATACCTTCGGGGCCGTCGAGGCCGGGGCCGTCGTCGCGGTGGCATCGGTCGCCGCCGGGGCGACGAGGGCCGCCGCCGGGGCGGTGGTGGCGGTGGCATCGGCCCCGCACCCACTGAGGATCAGGACTAGAATGGTGCCGACCACCAGGCCGGGCCGTTTACTTAGGTTGCGTATACGCATGTCTTGTAACTCTCCTCTCTTAGATCGATACATCGGTAATGGTGTTTGGCCGCCAGCGAACCAGGCGATTTTCTAGCGCGGTGACCAGCGCCTCGGCGGTCAGGGACACCACCGCCAGGATCACCATCGCCGCGAAAACCCCATCGGCGTTAAAGGTGTTCTTGGCGGTCGAGATCAGCAGGCCCAACCCCTTGATCGCCCCTAAATATTCCCCCACCACCGCCCCGACCAGCGCAAAGCTGAAACTGGTGTGCAAGCTGGCGATGATCCAGGAGAGGGCCGAGGGGAGGATGACCTGCGTTGTGAGTTGCCGCGGCCTGGCCCCCAGGATCCGCGCATTGGCGATCAGGTTGCGGTCCACCTCGCGGACCCCCTGAAACGCATTGAAGAAGACGATGAAGAAGACGAGCACGACGGCCAGCGCGACCTTGGAGGCCAGGCCGAGGCCCAGCCAGATGGCGAAGATCGAGCCGAGCACAATACGGGGGATCGAGTTCGCCGCCTTGATATACGGCCCCAGGATGTCGGACAGGAGCCGGCTGCGCCCCAGAACGACCCCACAGATGATGCCCAGCGTGACGCCGATCGCAAAGCCGATGATCGTCTCTTCCAGGGTTACCGCGATTTGCTCCCAGAGCGGCCCCTGCGCGGTGCCCTCGGTGATCCAGACCCAGATCTGCTCTAGGATCGTGGTGGGCTGGCCGAAGAAGAAGGGATCGATCCAGCCGATCCGGGCCGCTGCCTCCCAGCCCCCGACGATGAAGACCAACAGCGCGATCCGCAGGCCGGTGATCATGAGGCGGTAGCGTTGCACGCTGTTGCTCGCGATCCAGACCGGCTCTTCCGCCGGGAGGGGGGCGGCCTCAGGCGCTGGTGCGTTTTTTATCGCGTTCATAGCTAACCATTACCTCGTCGCGCAGCGCGTCCCAGATCTCTTGATAGAGCTGGACGAAGCGCGGGTTGAAGCGAATCTCGGCGACATTTCGCGGGCGGGGCAGGTCGATAGGATAGATGCCCTTGACCGTCGCCGGTCCCGCCGTCAGCACGCAGACATGATCCGCCAGGGCGATAGCCTCCTCCAGGTCATGGGTGACAAAGACGACCGACGCCGACGTGCTGGCCCACAGCCCCAGCAACTCGTCCTCCATCAGCACCCGCGTCTGCACATCCAGGGCGCTGAACGGCTCATCCATCAACAGGATCTGCGGGTTGTTGATCAGCGTCTGGGCCAGGGCGACCCGCTTGCGCATCCCGCCGGAAACCTGGTGGGGATAGTGATGCTCGAAGCCGCTCAGCCCGACGCGGCGAATCCAGTCGTGGGCCTGTTCAAAGGCCTGGGTTTTCGGCACCCCGCGAAACAGGGGACCGGAGACGACATTGTTCACCACATCCTTCCAGGGAAAGACGGCGTCCGTCTGGAACATATAGCCAATGCGCGGGTCGATGCCCGCCACCGGTTGGTCGCCGATCAAGACTTCTCCGGCGCTAGGCGCTTCCAGCCCGGCGATGAGGGTCAACGTCGTGGATTTGCCGCAGCCGGTGGGGCCGACCACGGCACAAAACTCGCCCGGTTGGACTGTGAGCGAAAGATTGCGCAGCGCCGTATAGGCATCACCGGTCGGTGTGCGAAAGCGCTTGTATACCCCCCGTAGCTCGATTGCCGGGGTCGTAGAAATCGCGGACATTCGCAGCCTCCGCCTGAATCGTAGCCTTTGAGAAACGGGGTCATGACCTGTCTTGATCATACCCCCTCAGGCGTAAACAGCGTGTAAACAGGCGACAGGGTGGCGTAAACAAACTATAAATATTAGGAGGTTACCGGATCGGGACCATGCCCACCGCTGCCCTCGGCATCAAAGAATCGGGCATGGTCCTCGACCTGATCCGGCGGTGCGGGACCGGGGCTTGCCGGTCATCCTGGCGAGCCTCTATCGGTGGGCCACCTCGCGCCGGAGCGATTCTCGTATACCCCCGGCGTGTTGTCAACCTGCGCCCATAGACCCCCATGGCTCTTGCAAAGTCACCATACCGGGGCAACCCCTACAGCGACGGATCTCGCTTTGTTTAACGACTTTGCAAGAGCCATGCATAGACCCCGGTCAATCTCTGGTACGGAAGCTGCATAAGGAAGTCAACCAACCTCAACAAGAGAGACGGTAGTCCTCTACGGTCGCCCAAGCA
>JBBSEL010000851.1:0-2854 GCA_038239755.1 Chloroflexia bacterium
GCCTACTTCACGCATCACGTTTCACGTTTCACGTTTCACGCCTCACGGCTGCACAGGCGGATGATCTACATCCACCACCGGGCCGAGAAAGGTCGGTTGGCGGTTCGTATGCGTCCACCACCCGGCCACCGGGAGCGCCACCCAGTCGCGCAGCGTCCAATAGGGCGTGTCGGCATAGGTGCGCCGGTCGGCATCCACCCCCACCACATCCAGCCCCAGTTCGCGGCAGGTATACAGCGCCCGCGGCAGGTGAAAGCGGTTCGTGACCAGCGTGGCGGCGCGGAGGCCGAACACATCGCGGGCGCGATAGCAGCTATCATAGGTGCGGAATCCGGCGTAGTCCAGCACAATATCGGCGGACGGCACGCCGAGATCCAGCGCTGTCTGGCGCATGACCCCGACTTCGTTATAAGTGGGCTGGCTGTTATCGCCCGACATCAACAGCTTGGCGACCTTGCCCGCCCGGTAGAGGGCGGCCCCGGTGGCAACCCGGTCATAGAGCACCGCACTCGGCCCGCCTTGCCCATCCAACCCGGCCCCAAAGACCAGCGCCACATGCCGCACTGGCAGATCGGCGGCGGTGACCCCATAAACCAGCGGGGCGGTGCTGGCGGCGACCCAGGCAACGAAGCCCAACCACGCTCCCGCGTCGAGCAACCCCACCCCCAACCCCCAGCGGACGGCCCGCCAGGGCGGCCAGGCCGTGCCCACGCTCCGGCGCACCGTCGCGCCCACCGTCCGCGAAAAGAGCCGTGATACCATAGCGCCTATTATACCACAGAAAAAGGCGGGCTTTTCAGCCCGCCTGGTATATTTTGAAAGTTTATAACGCGGCAACACCTGAGCGCTGCCGCGGATACGCCGTCATCAGGCAGCGTAGCGTTCCACGACCTGCGCCAATTCGACGATATCGAACGGCTTGGGCAGGGCAGCCACGGCAGGCGCGACCGGGCGGCGCGAACGCAGGTTGGCGCTCACCACCACCACCGGGATCCCATGCCAGCGTGGCTGATTCTTCAGCCGATCCAGCACTTCCCACCCATCCATCACCGGCATCATCAAATCAAGCAAGATCAGGTCAGGCTTATAGGTTTCTAACACCTGAAGCGCCTCGACCCCGTTATGCACGACCGTAACGTGACAACCCTCAGATTCCAGGACATCCTGGATAATCATACAGACATCGGGGTCATCATCGACAACCAGGACGCCTTTGGAAGCAAGCATAGCATCCTCGGCTTTCCCTACTACAGATTCCGACCCGTTCCAGGATGGAGCAAAGTTTTGCCACATCGAAGCGTCTTGTCGGGGAACATCTTCCCATAATTGCGCCATTATTCTCACCCCTTGCAAGCGGGGTCGCCGTGTCTCCCGCTGGGCCAGGAACCTGATAGCTCCTGCGACCGTGCCTAAAAATCTAAGTTTGGTGGGTAGCAATCCAGTGTGGGACATGCTACCCGACTTTCTGGTTACTGTCCCCTATCCCGGTCCAATAACCCCGTCATAAAACTGGTCTTGATCAGCGATTTGCGTGTATCACAGCATAGTTTTTCAAGCGTTGGCAATATAGAGCAAGATTAGTGCCAGCCCCCGCTGAACACCAGCGATAAAACGTAAAACCTCGGTCCCGTGTTACGCCGGGTGTTGATGCCTTACGCATCTTGTCGTGGCCCGAACAGCTTTTGCCGCAACAGCCGGGGCGGCAGCGACCCGCAGGCCAGCAGATCATCATGAAAGCGTTTCAGCGCATAATCCGCCCCTTGCCGTTCGCGATACTCGTCGGCCAGGGTCAGGATCTCGCGCTTGCCCAATAGATAGCTCATCGGTTGGGTCGGGCTGCTGGTGTAGCGTTGCACTTCGGCCACCGCGTCAGGACGTTCCAGCCCGGCCACATCTACTAACATATCCACCGCATAATCAAATTTCATGCCACGACAATGCAGCCCCACATCGATCACGATCCGGCAGGCCCGCCATAGCTGCTCGGCCAGGCGCATTAGCCGCCCGCGCGGGTCGGTCAGGAAGCCTTCGCGCTCCATCATCTCTTCGCAGTAGAACGCCCAACCTTCGATAAAGAGGGTCGAAAGCGCGCTGCCCAGCTTGCGGGGGATCGTGTCGGCCTGGTTCCCCCAAACCAGTTGGACATGATGACCGGGGTAGCCCTCGTGGACGGCCATGATCGGGATCTTGGCGTAGGGATGACCGCGCAGCCGCGTTTCCGCCGCCGCCGCGTCCAGGCCGGGGTCCACCGGGGTCACGCAGAACACCCCCATCTGCCGCTGCTCGAACGCGCCCGGCTGGAGGTAGGCGGCGAACGGATAGACCGGGCGGAGCGGCAGTGGCGTTTCTTGAATCTCTAACGATTCGCCGGGCGGCAAGGTTGCGAGATCATGATCGATCACAAACTGGCGCGAAGCGACCATCGCCTCCCGGTAGGCATCGAGCAAGCCCTCCCGCGACGGGTGGTCGGCCCGGATCGTCGCCAGCATCGCCCGCCAGGTCAGCGTGCCGCTGGGGTCCAGCACCCGCGCCTCGGCCTCCAGGTCGGCCTGCGTGCTGCGGACCAGCGCCTCCCCAATCGCCTCGATGGCATCGGCATCTAGATCGAGCAGTTGCTCCTCGCGCACCTTGGCGTTCCAGATCGCCTCGCCCACGGCAAAGGCTTCGTCCTCGGCCTGGGTCACGTGCACGGTCAGGAAGTGGGCGAACTGCTCCAGCGCCGCCACCGCCGCCGTGTTCGCCGTCTCCACCCTTAGGGCCAGCAGGGGGTCCTGGTCGGCGATATGGTCGGCCAACGCCGGGATCAGGTGTTGGAAGAGGCTCAACCCGCCCTCCAGCGTTTGCAGCGCGATCC
>JBBSEL010000852.1:0-2848 GCA_038239755.1 Chloroflexia bacterium
CTGGCGCTCCGGGACCATGGGTGCCCTGGCCACCGCCCTTTTCTTACCACTAGTGATTTGGCTCATCACGCGTGTGCTGGCGCAGGTGATCCCCTAAGTACAATCAAGTAACTTCTGCGGCATAGCATGGGCGTTCCTACGCATTGTTTGAGGCTGATGTATCCCGCAGAAGTTACTTGATTGTACTTAGGGCAGGTTCAAGACAGATACGTTGAATAGACGCGCACAGCCAAAATGCTGACAGACCCGCTCGTGCACTTCCGCGCTCGTCAGCTTACGGGTTGGCTCGACGATTGCCCGTTTGCCGTGGATCCACTGCGGCTCGATCGCATTCAGCCAGGGACTCTTCACCGGCAGCCAGCACCCCAGGATCCGCACGGCACGCTCCCGCTCCCTGGCGCGAATGGTCCAGATACACATCGCAGATGTATCGACGCGTCAACGATCGCCTTCACCTGTAACCCCGCATGAGCCTAATGGTTACTTGACAGCCGCGATCTTGGCGTAGTGGCGACCGGCAGATCGTTGGGTCGGGTACTCCCGATTCGGCGCGGATACCCGACCAGGGCTGATGCCTTCTCCCTGGTAGCGGACCAGCGGCGACCCAAAAATCACGGACCCCCGCACCAGGCGCACACAGTGGTGCGCCGCTACGGCAACCCTGCCGCGCCATCAACCCCGGATGCCCGATCCAGCGCCCCGCCGGTTGCCAGTATCCCTGGCAAAGCGCTTGCACTCCGGCTAATTCGAGGGCTTTGCGATCACCCTGGAGCCAACGACCAGGGTCTTGACGAGGAGCGACGTAACCTGTATGCTAATCCGGTGATCGGGTATACATTCGGCCCCAGGATATGGTATCTTCGTTCGTTTGGTAGCCCGTTGGGCCATCGTTAGCGGCCCGACGCCAGCTACCGGTGCTGGCCGGGCGCGATAGGTAACAGGAGCATTCTCAATGGATTCTACGCATGACGCGGCGGAGCTGACTCCTGGCGAACCCGCCGCCCCTACCCCATTCGAGGCGATCCGCCACGAAACCGCAGAGCGCGATGAGTACTGGTCGGCGCGCGAATTAATGAGCGTGTTGGGGTACACCAACTGGCGCAACTTCCGCTACGCCATTGAGAAGGCCCAGGTCGCCTGCGAAATGAGCGGGCAATCGGTGGCCGATCATTTTGATGCAACCATCAAAATGATCCCCACGGCTAAAGGGGCACGGCGCAAGGTCGAAGATTTCCACCTTTCGCGCTACGCCTGTTATTTGCTCGTCCAGAACGCCGACCCCAGCAAGCCGATTGTGGCGCTAGGCCAAACGTATTTTGCGGTGCAGACCCGCCGTCAGGAATTGGCCGATGCGCTGGAAACCGACGCGCTGGGGGGGATGACCGAGGATCAGCGGCGCTTGTTCGTGCGCCGCCAACTGGCCGAACACAACACCCAACTGGCGACCGCGGCACGGGGGGCGGGAATTCTGTCGCCGGAGGATTTCGCCACCTTCCAGGATCATGGCTACATGGGGTTGTACGCCGGGGAACGGGCCAGTGCGATTCATCAGCGAAAGAAGCTGACTCCCCAGCAGCGCATTTTAGACTATATGGGATCAGATGAACTGGCGGCCAACCTCTTTCGGTCGAGCCTGACGCGACAGCGGCTGGAGCGGGACCAGATCCAGGGCCAGGACGCCGCGAATCAGACCCATTACCAGATCGGCCATGCCGTGCGCCAGGTGATCGCTGAGCAAGGGGGCACCATGCCCGAAGACCTGCCGACCCCGGCAGAGAGTATCCAGCAGTTGGAGCATCAGGAGCGCCGCCGCCTCCAGCGGGAGCAGGCGCGGCAGGCGCAACGGGACGCCGGGCAGCAACCGCTCTTTGGCGAGGAACCGGCACCCTAAAACCCTCAAGTCGCCGCCAAGCCACCCCAACCCGCCAGTCACGCCCGCGTGCGTTGTTCCTGGCGCATCCGCACCCAGCTAAACGTCACTGGCTCCCATTCCACCCAACAACAGATCAATTCCGCCCAGCCCACAAGGATCCCCGCTGCACCGATGCAGCCCTGTTCAGTTTCCACCCGGCGAGCGAGGTGTCGAAGGTGACCGAGCCAGGTGCCCACGCGCCGGGCAGCGGCGTTGCACGCTGCCCGGATTGTGCGCAGCTTGTACATAAATGTCAGCGCACGTCACGGCACGGGAAGGAGGCAACGAGAGCGGGCCGATAGCGGCCTGCTATAACTGTGGTGTCTGCGACGCACCGCAGGCACCGTATGAACAGGGACAATTGCCGACGGGAGGGAGTGCTAGATCGGACCACGGTCTGGCTCCCACGGCAGGATGGTACCCTGGTGTGCATCAACGGCCACATCATGGCATCAGAAAGGAATGAGCAATCGATGATTTCTCCAAAATACAGCCCACGGCAGCGGCTCCTTGCTGCTGTGGTAGCACTGGCAGTGCTGGGCATTTTGAATGTCGTGCTACTGCGGGTTCCTATCGGCCCGCTGGCCCCCCGCCCCAACACGGGCGTGCTGGGCGGCAGCGCTCCCAATGGTGGCCCCGGCGGGCCACTGGGGGCGATGGGTGACGAGGCTTCGACCCAGATCAACGACCCACCGGGGGCCAATGGCCTCAGCAGCGGAGGGATGACTCCCCGGCTTACTCAGGCCCTGCGCGATATTCCCCCGCGCCGCGACACTCTCAACGGGCCGATCCAGGAAACCCACGACGAAGGGGAAATGCGCCTGCCCACCGGGTTGAACGAACCCGACCCGGTGATCCAGCGCAAGGAAGGCGCACCGAGCATCCCCAACCCGCTGCTCAATTTCCCCGGCATGAGCATCTTTACCAGCGGCTGTA
>JBBSEL010000853.1:0-2840 GCA_038239755.1 Chloroflexia bacterium
ATGCCGCCCGCCGAGGCGGCGCGCGCCCCCATTATTACGCCGTCGGCCACCGCCAACCCCCCCGGCGGTCGCCTGCAAGACCAGGAGACGGAACGTTACTATCCCAATAACATGGGCCGCTTTGTCTTTGTTGCTCTGGAAGAGCTGTTGGGCCGCAACGGCCTCAACGCGGTGCTGAACCTGGCCGGTCTCAGCCGCTTCATCAATAACTACCCGCCCAATAACATGGAGAAGAAGTTCAGCTTCTCGCACTACGCGGCGGTGAACAAAGCGATCGAAGACTTCTACGGTGCCCGCGGATCCAAGGGTCTCCTGCTGCGTGTGGGCAAAGTATCGTTAACGCACGCCCTCGGTATGTATACCGCTTTTGCCGGGATCGGCAACCTCAGTATGCGCCTCATGCCCCAGTCGATGAAAGTGAAGATCACCCTCACCGTGATCGCGCAAACTTTCCGCACGATCAGTGACCAGGTGAGTCGGGTGTTGGAAGAACCCGATGTGTATATCTTCGAAAACGAAACCTGCTCGATGTGTTGGCGTCGAACCTCCGCACAACCGTGTTGTCACATCGCTACCGGCGTAATTATCGCCGCGCTCCACTGGGCCACCGGGAAGAATTACAAGGTGACAGAAGTCCAGTGCATGGCGATGGGTGCCCCAACGTGCCGCTTCGTGATCGATAAACAGCCGATTGAGTAGGCCACGGCTGACCTGTCCCTCCCGGGAGATGTGGCCTCCCGGTCAGCCTCTTCAGGTACCCAAGGACGCCTACTAGAAACCCCGCGTCCAAATGAAAAAAGTCATACTTCGGGATCACCGACGGATCAGCCCCTTCAATGAAGAGGCGCGAGACTTGCGTATCCTCAACAAGCCCCTCTGGCTCTACCAGCGGGATGTACTCGCACGCCACTGTAGCGAAGAAATCATGATTGAAGACCTCGTCCAACTGCCGCATGTGGACGAGATGCTGGTCTACCGCGATAGCCAGTTCTTCAATCCCCCGCTGATGGACGAATTCATCACCAAGGCGCTCGCCTCCGGCAAGCCGTGTCAGGTGGCCTTCCGGCCCGATGACCGTGCGCTGGTCGAACATGTCCTGCCCCTGCAAGACAATATCATCCTCGATGACCAGGGCCTCTACCGCGGCGAACTGTGGTACTACCCGCGCGGCTGGGTGCCCGACGAGGACGTGACTCCCCTGGTGATCGATACCGAGCCGCTGGAAATCGGCTGGTATCATGTCCCCACTTACCTGGTGCAGACGGGCGACCTCGTCTTCCAGGTGCCGCTCAAGGCGTTCATCCCCATCGAAAGCTGGGTCCACGTCATGCTCGCCAACTCGCTCTTCGGCGCGTTTGGTTGGGCACGCCGCCTGCTCAAAGAATCGAATTCGTTGGGGGTCAAGCTGAACATCCTGGCCCGGTCGCTGATGGAGCGCAAGCACTTCATGTCCTGCTCGGCGCTGGTGCGGGTGGGCCGCAACTGCAAGATCGACCCGACGGCGATCATCCAGGGGCCGACCATCATCGGCAACAACGTGGAGATCCAGGCCGGGGCGATGATCCTGTCTAGCGTCATCGGGGATAACGTGACGATCATGCCCGGTGCCCAGATGGTCGCTAGCGTGGTCAGCAACGGCTGTTACATCCCCTTCCGCGCCGCGCTGTTTGGCACCAGCTTTATGGAGAACACGATGGTGGCGCAGAACACCATCCTCCAGGGCTGCGTGGTCGGGCGCAACACATTTATCGGCGGGGGCAACACCTTCACCGACTACAACCTGATGGGCCACCCGATCAAGACGATGCACAACGGCAAACTGGTGCCGGTGGGCATGGCGGCGTGCGGCAGCGCCGTGGGCCACGATTGCCGCATTGGCGCGGGCTTCGTCATCTATCCGGGCCGGACGATTGAATCGGGCACCATTCTGGTGTATAAGGGTGATCGGGCGGTCATCGACTATAATATTGATGCGGAAAGCTCGGCCCACGATGACCGGGTGATCCGGATGTACGACAGCCCGCTCGTCTCGGAAGATAACGACAACCCTCCGGCGGCGAGTTCCGATGGGCCGGACGGGGGCACTGGGTCCTCGTCGCGCAATAATGGGGCCGGATTGGATTGGGGCGATATGACCGCCCCGGCAGATCGCTCGCGGGCGCTCCGTCCCCTGCCAAGTGACCGAACCACTACTGCTGCCTGGACCCCCTTGCACGGCCCGGCGGCCTCTAGTTTAAGCGAGGCATGAGCATGTCGGAACTGAACAAGGGCAAAATTTTGGTGGTGGACGACACGGTGGATATTGCCACCATGTTGCAATTCTATTTTAACGGTCAGGGCTTTCAGACGCGCATGGTCCATCGCGGAGGCGAGGCGCTCAGCACCACCCGGCAATGGGCACCCAACCTGATCCTGCTCGACATCAACATGCCCGATATGGACGGCTATGATGTGTGCCGCGAATTGCACGCCAACCCGCGCACCCGCCATGTGCCGATCATCTTCCTGACCGAAAAGAATGAGAAGAGTGCCAAGCTGGAAGGCTTGAAACTGGGGGTGGTGGACTACATCACCAAGCCGTTTGATATCGAAGAACTCCATCTGCGGGTGGCGAATGCGATGGAGCGGGCCACCCAGGAAACGCTGATCAACTCGGTGACGGGCCTACCCGGCGCGCAATTGATCGAGGATCAGTTGAAGGTGCTCTTGCGCCAGCCGAACTGGGCCTTGGCCCTGGCGCGGGTCAACCACTTTTCCGAGTTCAACACCGTCTACGGCTTTGTGGCGGGCGATGATGGGCTGAAGACCATCGCCATGATCCTGTCGGACGTGATGAACGA
>JBBSEL010000854.1:0-2836 GCA_038239755.1 Chloroflexia bacterium
GCCGCCAGGATGAAATCGTTCTCCGACAGACCCTTGATCACATGGGTGGTCAGGTCCAAACGGACTCGGTTCCAGAAAATGTGGAAGTCAGGGTGGTGGCCTTCGGCTTCAGCCAGATCGGCCACGCGGTTGACGAAGGCTATCGCCTCTGGAAATGTCTTGAAGCGGAAGGTGCGCGTGATCGTCCGGTCGTCGGCCAGGGTCCAACCGGGCACTTCGGCCAATAACGCCTGCGCCTGGTCGGCAGGCAGCGGCGGCATCCCACCCTCGCAAGCTACGCAAAATTTCTGGGTCAGGGAAGTCATAGATCTCCCGACGGTTAGCGATCCGTCACCAGAGTGAACTCGCCGCCCTTTACCTGCCAGAGGTAGAGGTGGCTGCGCTGGTCTTTCAGGTCGCCCTTGTCGTCAAAGGCAATGGGGCCGATGAACGAGTCGATCTGCAAGTTGTGCATCGCCGTTTTGATCGCGCCGGGGTCGGTGCTGTTGGCCTTCTTGATCGCTTCGAGCAGGGTCAACGCGGCGACGTAGCCGCCCAGGCTGTTGCCGCCGGGGTTGCGCTTGAACAGCAAGCGGTAGCGTTCGACCCAGGCTTTGGTTTTGTCGTCTTTCAGCGGGTCGGGGAAGAAGGAGGTCACATAAGCCCCTTCGGTGGCGCTGCCAGTCTCGTGGGTGAACTCGCGCTGGAACAGGGTGTCGCCGCCGATGAAGGTCGCTTTGACGTTCAGTTCCTTCATCTGCTGGACGATGATGATCCCCTCTGGCACGCTCCCCGCGTAGACCACGGCGTCAGGGGCGAGTGGGGCGACCACGTTCAGTGCCGCGCTGAAATCGCGGTCGCCCCGGTGGATCTGCTGCTCGGTGACGGGGGTCACGCCCAGTTCGGCGGCGTGAGCTACGAACTGATCGTGCAAGCCCTGGCCGTAGGCGGTATCGGCGTAGATGACGGCGATCTTTTTCTTGCCCAGCTTGGTGATCAGGTAGTCGGCCAGGAACGGCCCCTGCGTCGTGTCCACCGGGCAGACGCGGAAGACGGTGTCGAAGCCCTGCGCGGTCAGTTGGGGGTTGCTAGAGGTGGGCGAGACCATGACGATCCCGGCCTTGTTGTAGACCGCCGACGCCGGGATCGACAGGCCGCTGTCTTTGTGCCCGACCACGGCCACCACCTGATCCGCGACCAGTTTGGCGGCGACGGCGGCGGCCTGGCCCGTGCTGGCCTGGTCATCGGCGGCCACGATGGTGACCCGCTTGCCCAGCAGCCCGCCCTGCGCGTTCCACTCCGCCGCTGCCAGTTCGGCCCCCTGCCGGATCTGGATGCCGCCATCCGCCGTGTCGCCCGTATACGGCGAGGCCGTCCCGATCTTGATCTCGCCGTTCAGCCCGCTGCTGGGTGTCAACGCCTGCCCCGGATCGGGGGTCGCCGCCCCGCTATCGCACCCGGCCAGGGTCACGACCACCAGGAGCAGCAGTGTGCTTAATCGCTTGAACATAGAATCCTCGTTCGTGAAACGTGACGAGTGGTTGGTGGTTAGTGGTTAGTGGTTAGAAGGACGCATCACACATCACGTTTCACGTTTCACGTTTCACGCCTACCGGATGCGGACAAACAAATTCTGCAACGCCGTCAGCACGTCGCCGGAGGGGGCGGGGACCAGCGAGGTGCGCCCGATGGCCGCCTCGAAGCCGTAGTCCTTGTACTTGTTGAACGGGTTGTCGGCGTCGTTGGTCAGAATCGGCACGTCGGGGTTGGCCGGGCGCAGGCCCGACTTCAGCGCGGTCTGCTGGACGGCGGGGCTGTAGAGGTAGTCCTCGAAGGCCAGCGCGGCGTCTTTCATCTCGGCGCTCGTCTGGTCGCTGACCAGGATCGCGTAGGGGTGGTCGCTCCAGATGTTGAGCGAGGGATAATAGACGTGGAGCTTGCCCCAGCGGCCCTCGGCGTTCTTGATCTGCTCGGTCGCCAGGCTCTCGTAGATCGCCACCGTATCGAACGCCCCCGGCCCGTACAGCACCATGTCGCGCATCTGGTTGGCCGAACTGTCGGCCAATTGCTGCACCCCTTTTTCCAGGTTGGTCAACCACTCCACATACTGCGGGTTGTCCAGGTCTTTGACGGTCAGGTCAGCGCTCTTTTTGTGATAGCTGTAGGTTGCCAGCGTGAGCGCCATCAGGCCCGAATTGCTGCGCAGTGGGTCGGTTTCCCCGAACTTGAACGGCCCCCAATCGGGGGATCCCCCCAGCCCGGCCCACCCCTGCGGCGTGTTCACCGCCTGCTGGATCGTGTCCCAGTCCACCTTGCCCAGCTTCTGGGTGAAGGCGGTGGCGCGCTCCTCCCACATGACAAAGACCATCGGAGACAGGACCAGCGGCGTCGCCTGGTATTGGCCGGAGCGCAGGAGGAGGTCGGTATCGTGCCCCTCGCGCCATTTGGCGTTCAGCAGGTTGACCCACAACGTCGCTTCGGGCACCCACACCGTGGGCGTCTGTTCGCCGCGCAGGATGGCGTTCATCGCCACGCCGCCGTCCATCGGGCTGAGCGAGACATGGACCTCCTGCCCGGTGCTGGCGATGGTGACCTTGCGCCCGTTAAACGCATCGGCGGCGGGGCGCAGCCAGCTATTCAACTCGCTGGCATAGAGCACGCTCACTTCCAGCGGCGGCTTGGGCTGGGCTACCGGCCCCACCGGCCCCAGCGTCCCGTGGAAATAGAACTGCCAGAGCAGCACTCCAGCCGCCACCAGCATAAACAGGACAAAGATGATCAGATTCCGTGCGCGCATTCCACACCTTCGACAAGTACTGAGTGCTGAGTGCTGAGTGCTGAGTTTATAGACACGTCC
>JBBSEL010000855.1:0-2835 GCA_038239755.1 Chloroflexia bacterium
ATGACATCATCTTAATGCAAACTAACGGACCTACTACAAGCATTATTCATTGTACCTTGCCAACCCCTGATTCACCGCTGTACTTCGCTTCGATGGCGCGGACGCGCTCCATCTGGCGGCGGTTCCAATCGTCGTCGCTGAGGGGCGTGGCGAACCAGGCATCGAGGATTTCTTTGGCGACAGCGTCGGGGGTGGCGCGTAGGCTGAGGGCCAGCACGTTGGCCTGGTTCCAGATGCGGGCACCCTTCGCCGTTTCGGCGTCGTGGCAGAGGGCGGCGCGGATGCCGGGCACCTTGTTTGCCGCGATGGTGCAGCCCGTCCCCGTCCAGCACAGGACGATCGCTTCGTCCGCCACACCCGCGGTCACCTGCTCCACCGCCTGGAGCGTCACCTCGGGCCAGTCGGCCTCGGCTCCCGCTTCCGGCCCGACATAGGCCACCTCATGCCCGCGCCGGGTTAGCTCGTCTAGCAGGGTCTCGACCAGGTGCGTCCGTTCGTCCGTGCTGACCGCGATCTTCATCCAGGCAGTCCTTCTTCGGAGATGGCTCGCAGATAGCGATCCCGCGAACGCAAGACCGCCGCTTTGCCGTCGTGGGTGACGGCGCGGTTGGGCCAGCTAGAGTAGACCCGCTCAAATTCGTAGGGGGTGACCGCATCGGCAATGCCGTTGATGGCGCGGGCGTTGAGCGGGATGGCGTTGGGGTAGCTGTACATGAAGCTGACATAGCGCCGGTCGGAGACGACATAGATCGTGTCGCCGGTCAACAGCACCCCGCGCCCCTCGGCCCCCGCCGCCCAGTGCAACACCGACGAGCCGGGAAAGTGCCCGCCGCAGTGGATCAGGGTCAGCCCGTCGCCCAGCGCGCAGGTCGCCCCCTCCCAGTAACGGATCGCCGGGTCGGAGCGCTGCACCCACGGGCGGTTGGCGGCGTGGATGTAGATCGGCACCCCGCCGAACGCCTGGCTCCACTCGATCATGGCCGAATGAAAGTGCGGGTGCGAGAAAGCGATAGCCGAGATGCCGCCCCGCTCTCGCACCGCCGCCACCGTCGCATCGTCCAGCAGCGACGTGCATTCCCAGAGGATATTGCCCCCCACCGTCGGCACCAGCCGCGCACATTGGCCGATAGCGAAGCCCGGCTCGGTGATAATATAAGTCAGGCCCGGCTCCTCTTCGCCCACCTCGGTGTGGTGATCCGCTTGCAAGGCGGCCAGCGTGGTCCACTGCTGCCCGTTCGGGCCGATATACTGCCGATCATCCTCACAGATCGGGCAATGTTCGGGGACGCTCTCGGTCGCGGCAAACTGCGTGCCGCAGGTGACACAGATGTAGTTGGTCATCATCAAGCCTCCGTGCTTAAATCGCCCACCACCGGGATCAGCACATACGAGGGATGGGCTGCCGTGTGCCAGACCTGCTGGTCGGCGGGCACCATCGCGGTGCCGGTGGCGAGATCGTCCATCAAGTTGCGGTGCCGGTCGTACTTGGGGAACGCGCTCGACGCGATTTCCAGCCGCAGCGCGTGGCCCGCGAGAAAGACATGGGCCGTGTTCCACAGGTCGATGGAGTAGTGGACCACCTCGCCGGGGGGGATCGGCGTTGGGTCGGTGAAGCTATCACGGTAACGGGCGCGGACCATGCTGTCGCACAACCGCTGGGCGAAGCCGCTAGGGTGGACATCGAGCAGCTTGACCATGAAGTCGGTATCAGGGGCCGATGACACAGCGTAGAGTTCCATGCGGATCGGGCCGATCACCGTCAGGTCGGCGGCCAGCGGCGCGGTGGTGTAGACCAGCACATCGTCGCGGCGCTCGACGGCGGCGTAATCGTCCGGCCCGCCGATCTGGGCCGAAGTCGGCTCGGTGATAAACGGCACCGGGCGGGCGGGATCGTAGTGGTAGCCATCAGGCGGCTCGTCGGTGGGTGCCTCCCGCGACAGCCCGCCATCGCCAAAGCGGCTGTTGGCGTGCCCGCCGCTGTGGAGATAGAAGGGCGTCGGCTGCGCTTCGGGCGGGGGCCAGGCACTCGCATCCATCCAGCGGTTCGCGCCCATCAGGAACAGGCGTACCGGCGGCTCGTCCAGCAGCCCGGTATCGTCGCCGCGCAGCCAGTGGTCGAACCAGCGCAACTGGTAGCCATCCAGGGCGATGATCGCGCCGGAGCCGAAATCGACCTCACCCAGCTTCGAGTGGGCATTGACGGCGTGCGACCACGGCCCCATCAGCAGCTTTTGGCTGTTGCGGGTGTGTGCGCTGGCCCCTTTTGCCGCCATCCCAGCGAAGTTGAGCGGAGTGCCGATCTGCTCGTCGTCGTACCAGCCCGAAATGTGGAGCGCGGGCACATCGATCTGGTCGAACTTGTCCTGGTAGCAGATCGCTTCCCAGTAGGCGTCACGGGTGGGGTGGGCCAGATCGTCGCGCCAGAAGGGGCTGACCCGCCCGGCGGCCTCGTCCATCGTCAGGAGCGGCAGGTGCTCATAGACCGCGCTCCAGTCCACCGCCGCCGCCGCTTGCACCAGCCGCCCACTGACCAGGTGGAGCCAGGCCATGTGCATCGGCCCGCCGCTGGTGCCCATCGGCCACTCGACAAACGGGTCGGACGGGCTGACCAGCGCGCACATCGCCCGCAAGTGCGGCGGGTGAGTCAGCGCGGTCAACCACTGGATACGCCCCAGGTAGGAGCCGCCCAGCGTGCCGATGTTGCCGTCGCACCAGGGCTGCGCGGCGGCCCACTCGATCACGTCGTAGCCGTCGATGCCATCGTTGCGGTAGGGCACGAACACGCCGTCCGAGTCGCCCCGGCCCCGCACGTCCACCACGATATAGACATAGCCG
>JBBSEL010000856.1:0-2835 GCA_038239755.1 Chloroflexia bacterium
GGGAAGGTCGGCATCAGCGGGATCAGGGCCAGGAACAGGTTGGACGGGATGTGGGTGAAGACCATCGTGTTCAACAGGCCGATCCGCCGGGCGATCCAGGCCGCGCCCAGGAACGACACGGCGCTGCACAACGACGCGCCGAAGAAGAGCGCTCCCAACGCGGCATCGCTGGCCCGGTATTGCTGCTGGAACCAGAGAGCAATCAGGCTCTGCACGACCAGCCCCCCGGCGAACGCATCCACGCTTTGCAGCCCGGCCAGCCGCAGCACAATCCCCCGCGACTCGCGCAACCCCAGCGACAGCCGCCCCGGCGGAGCCGCGACGGGCGCGACCGCGACCTCCACCTGCGGCGACAGGCGGGTGACGACCAGCGCGTTGACCGCCCCGGCCAGCCCGTAAACGAGAAAGAGGAGATGCTGGGTCGTCGCCGGAGCCAGCACCCCGGCCAGCAACGAGGGCAGCCCCGTGCCCAGCGCGCCTAGTGCCGCCGCCACATATCCCACCAGGTTGTAGAGCGAAAAGAGGAGAGTCCGCTGCCCTGTAGGGGCCGTCTGCGGCAGGATCGCTTGCTCGACGGCCAGGAACGCGCCGACCTCGGTGCTGGTCACACTGATCGTACCGGTCAGGGCGGCGAGGAACAGGGCGCCGACATTGTCGCTGAAGGCCAGGGCGATGCCGCCCAGCAACATGAGCGCCGAACTGAGCAGCAGCACCCGCCGCCGCCCCCAGCGGTCGGCCACGCTGGTCAGCGCCAGGGTCAGGGCCGCACTCCCGGCCAGGGCCACGGTGAGGAACACGCCGATGGCGACCGTGTCATACCCCAGCGCCGCCAGGTACAACCCGATCCGCACGCTGAGAAAGCCATAGGCCAGCGCCCGCACGCTGCGCGCCAGGAGGATGAGTTGGCCGTCGCGGTTGAGGGACAGGGTCATAGGGGCGGTGTGAAACGTGAAACGTGAAACGTGATGCGTACAACTATACGCTAGCCGCAATGAGCGCCCATCATAGCAGCCGTCATCCCCACTGTCAAACACCACCGCACCTCGTACCTCGTACCTCGTACCTCGTATTGACGCCCCCGGCCCCCCGGCGTATAATGAAACGCGGCACCTGTTGGGGAGGAACCTTGATCAGCCCCTGCGCCGCGCCAGGAAAGGAGCATCCATTGGACACCCTCGAAACGCAAACCCCCGCGCCCGTCGCCCTGCCTACCAACGGGCACGCGCAGGCGCACCGCGAACCCTCGCTGGCCGAGGCCGACCCCGAAATCGCCCAGGCTATCCGCCAGGAAGAAAATCGCCAGCGGATGAAGATCGAACTGATCGCCTCCGAAAACTACGTCAGCCGGGCGGTGCGCGAGGCCGTTGGCTCCGTGCTGACCAACAAATACGCCGAGGGCTACCCCGGCAAGCGCTATTACGGCGGCTGCGAGTACGTGGACATCGCCGAGCGGCTGGCCCAGGACCGGGCCAAAGAGCTGTTCGGGGCCGACCATGTCAACGTGCAGGCCCATTCGGGCGCAACGGCGAACATGGCCGCCTACATGGCCGTGCTCCAGCCGGGCGACACGCTGATGGGTATGAGCCTGGCCCACGGCGGCCACCTGACCCACGGCTATAGCATCAACTTCTCCGGCCAGTTCTTCAAGGCCACATCCTACGGCGTGAACCAGCAGACCGAATTGCTGGACTATGACGCGCTGGCCGCGTCGGTCCTCGAAGTGCGGCCCAAGCTGCTCATCGCCGGGGCCAGCGCCTACTCGCGCATCTTCGACTTCCCGCGCCTGCGCGAAATCGCCGATAGCGTGGGCGCGATCTTCCTGGTCGATATGGCCCATATCGCCGGGCTGGTCGCCGCCGGGGTCCACCCTTCGCCCATCCCGCACGCCCACATCGTCACCACCACCACGCACAAGACGTTGCGCGGCCCTCGTGGCGGCATGATCCTCTGCAAGGCCGAGTTCGCCAAGGCGGTGGACAAGAGCACCTTCCCCGGCGTGCAGGGCGGCCCGCTGATGCATGTCATCGCGGGGAAGGCGGTCGCCTTCCATGAGGCCTTGCAGCCCGCATTCACCCAGTATGCCGGGCAGATCGTGACCAACGCCCAACGGTTGGCGGCAGTGCTGGAAACGGGGGGGTTACGCCTGGTCAGCGGCGGCACTGACAACCACCTGATGCTGGTTGATGTCAGCCCGCTCGGCGTGACCGGGAAGCAGGCCGAGGCGGCGCTCGATGCGGTGGGCATCACCGTCAACAAGAACGCCATTCCCTTTGACCCGCAGCCCCCCGCCCACGCCAGCGGCATCCGCGTCGGCACTCCCGCCGTCACCAGCCGGGGCTTTGGCCTGGCGGAGATGGATCTGGTGGGGCACTGGATCCTCGATGTGCTCCAGCACCCGCAGGATGACGCGATCCTCGACCGGGTCCGCCAGGAAGTCGCCGCCCTGTGCCGCCGCTTCCCCGTGCCCGGCCTGGACGATTAGCTGCGAGTTGCGAGTTGTGAGTTGCGCGTAACCAACGCTTCTCACGCGCAACTCGCAACTCACAACTCGCAACTCGGAGGACCCGATGGCCGAGGTACATTGCAGCAACCACCCGCTGATCCTGCATAAGCTGGCCTATCTGCGCCGCAAAGAGACCGAGCCGAAGCAGTTTCGCGAGGTGGTGCGCGAGATCACCCAGCTCCTCACCTATGAAGCGACCCAGGATCTCGCCACCAAGGAAGAGATCGTCGAAACGCCGCTGACCACGATCACCTGCCGGGTGGTGTCGGAACGGGTGGGGCTGGTGCCGGTGTTGCGGGCCGGGTTGGGCATGGTCGAATCGGTGCTGGAAC
>JBBSEL010000857.1:0-2830 GCA_038239755.1 Chloroflexia bacterium
ACATCACCAAGCCGTTTGATATCGAAGAACTGCATTTGCGCGTGGCGAATGCGATGGAGCGGGCCACCCAGGAAACGCTGATCAACTCGGTGACGGGCCTGCCCGGCGCGCAATTGATCGAGGATCAGTTGAAGGTGCTCCTGCGCCAGCCGCACTGGGCCTTGGCCCTGGCGCGGGTCAACCACTTTTCCGAGTTCAACACCGTCTATGGCTTTGTGGCGGGCGACGATGGCTTGAAGACCATCGCCATGATCCTGTCGGACGTGATGAACGAGAAGGGTACGGCGGAAGACTTTCTCGGCCAGGTGGGGGGCGCGGACTTTTTCTTCACCACCACCCCGGAGCAGGTGAAGACGATTGTCGAGGCGGCGGTGATGCGTTTTGACCGCGATATCCCCTTGCTCTACTCCTATCAGGACCGCAAGGTGGGGCATATGCAGATCGAAGAAGGGGGCCGCACCCGCCAGGTGCCGCTGATGACCCTCTCGCTGGGAGTTGTGACCAGCGCGCAAGGCCCCTTCACCGATATCCGCGAACTGAGCGAGGCCGCCACCGAAGCCCGCCAGCGCGCCCGCCAGGCGTCCGGCAGTTCGATTTATATGGAACGATAGTGGTTAGTGGTTAGTGGTTAGTGATCACAGATGATCAGTTATACGAACTAACCACTAACCACCGCCCACCAACCGTCGCCCACTTGTTAGAAGGACCCAGACTTTATATGCGTATGATAGAAAGCGCGGAGGCAGCGTCCGGCAGGGCTGCGGACGGCGCAGGGACCCCGCCCCCGGCGGAGGACGACGCGGCAGCGCCCGATCTGACCTGGGTGCTGCGCCTGAATACCCTGGTGGCGACCACGACCGATGCGGCCTTGCTGGCCGGGGCCGCCCTCGACATCCTCGGCCCGGCGCTGGGGGTGCGGCTCGCCCTGTGGTATGCCGATCCGGCAGCGCGCGACGGGTGGTTGTCGCGGGCCAGCCAGGATGGCGACACGGCCCCGGTGGCCCCGCCCCTGCATCTGCTGGCAAGCCGGGGGATGGGGAGCCGCTACCATCGGCTGGCGAACAATGCAGGCGACGACGTGCTGGCGGCGGGTAGCACCCCCGTGGCCCTGGCCTGGCAGCAGCGCGCCCCGTTGTTCCTGCTCGATCCCAGCAGCAATGGGGCCGCCCCCGATGGCCCGGCGCTGCCTGCCGCGTGGCGCAAGATGGCCCGCCAGGAAAGCTTCGGCACCGGGGTAATCCAACCGCTGATGGTGGCCGATGACCACTCGCCGCTGGGGGTGCTGGAAGCCTATTTTGAGTCCGATGTGGTGGTCCACGCCGGGCAGCGCACCGCCCTGCAACTGGCTGCCGTGATCCTGGCAACCGCCTTTAGCCAGGTGCAGACCCAGGAGCAGATGGGGCGGCGGCTGGCCGAGGCGCTTTTGCTGCGCGAAATCAGCCAGATGATCGGCAATTCGATGGACCTGGAAGAGACGCTGGCCGCGGTGCTCAAGGCGGTGCGGCGGCTGATCCCCTATAGCTCCAGCGAAATTTGCCTTTATGACGAAACCTACACCACCTTGCAGACGCGGGCCGTGGCGGGCGACGAGAACTTTGTCGGCCAGCACTCGGCGGAATATCGCCTGAACGAGGGCTACACCGGCTGGGTGGCCGGGCACGCCCAGGCGTTGATTGTGGATGACGTGACGGCCTTGACCGCGCCCCAGCCGGTCACCCGGCGGTTGGCGGGAGGGGTGCTGCTGCAATCGTATATCGGGCTGCCGCTGCTGCTGCAACCGGCGGAGACGATGCCTGCCGCCGATTATGGGACGATTGAACTGGAGCCGGTGGTGCTGGGCACCCTGGAAGTCGCCTTCGACCGCCCCCACGCCTTCACCACCAACGATGTGCGGCTGCTGCAACAGGTGGCCGAGGAAGCGGCCATCGCCATCGGCAAGGCCCAGACCTACCGCCAGTCACGCGAGCGGTTAGACCGCCGCCTTCAGGAGTTGACCGTGCTCCAGCGGGTGGGGCGCGAGTTGAACACCACCTGGGACCTGGAGCGGATCTTCGACCTGGTGACGCGCGAGGCGGTGCAGGCCACCGGGGCCGATTACGCCAGCATCATCCAGATGGATGCCGAGGGTAGTGGCTTCATCGCCCGCAGCATCTATGGTCTCGATCAGCAGTTGGCCGCCCAGTTGCGGGGCACGGTGATCCCCCTCACCACCGGCCTGGTCGGCCAGGTACTCCGCACCGGCGAGCCGGTCTGGGTCAACGACGTGACCAACGTCTCGGCCTACCGCGAACTGCTGCCCAGCACCCGCTCCGAACTGGTCATCCCGATCCGCTACGAAGACCAGATCGTGGGCGTGGTCAACCTGGAAAGCCACCAGGTCAACGGGTTTGACGAGGACGCGGTGCGCTTCATCGAAGCCCTGGCCGATCAGGCGGCTATCGCTATCGGCAACGCGCAGAACTATGAAGCCCAGGTGGTGCAGGGCGAACAACTCTTGCGCCGGGCCAGCCAGTTAAGCCAGGTGCTGGAGATCAGTAATGCGCTGATCGGTGAGCAACCGCTGGAAGAGGTGTTGGACCAGATCGTCCACGCCGTGATTGAGACGGCGGGCTTCGGCGCGGCGGCGCTGCGGATGATCACCCCCGAAGCCCCCGACCTGCTGGAACTGGTAGTCGCCGCCGGGGTGCCCCTGCCGATCTACCAGGAATTGCGGCAGAAGCGGATCACGGTCACGGAAGCCCAGGACGTGCTCCACCCGGAGGCGCGGATCGGGCGGGCCTATTATATTCCCAATGCCGACCGCGAGGAGTACGGCGAGGGGTGGCACCCC
>JBBSEL010000858.1:0-2825 GCA_038239755.1 Chloroflexia bacterium
ATGACACCGCGCAAACGAGAAATAACCGACCGTATGCGCCTACAAGTCGCCGCGCGCGACGGGGTGATCTGCCAGTATTGCGGCGATAGCACCTCCGCTGAGTATCACGCCGATCATGTGGTGCCGTTTGCTTTCGGCGGGCCCTGTGTGTTGTACAATCTGGTGCTGGCCTGCGAGTCCTGTAACGCGCGCAAGCGCGATGCGGTATGGGTGCCACACAATTTAGACGCCCTCACCACCGATAACCCAGCATGGCGGGCACAGATACTGACGCTGGCAGCGCAGACCGAACCGCGACCACGAACGCGCGATGGGCGGCGTACTGGGGCAGTGCTAATACCAATAGGGGAGCGGGTGCTCGATCTGTATGGCGATAGCATCCTCGTCTATGAGACAGCCGACGGCGGGCTATATGCCCCTCTACAACCAATTACAACCTTGTTGGGGTTGGCCTGGCATGGGCAGCTAGAGCGCATCAAGCGTGAGCCGTTGCTGGCATCGGAACTTTGCACCTTACACCTTAATCGTAAGAACAGTAAAGGTGGCAGACCAGAGGCAGCGTGTCTACCTTTGCATCTAGTCCCCGGTTGGCTGTTCGGGATCAGTGTTGAGCGTATCCGCCCGGAACTACGAGCGAAAATCACCCACTATCGTCAAGAGTGTTTCCGCCTGCTTGCCCAACTGCTCACGCCCTAATTCGGGTATGTAAGGCGTTCAAACCCCTCTCCTTGTAGGTTCGGGCGTGTAAGGCGTTCAAACCCCCTTTTGTTAGGCGTGCAAACCGCAGCGCGTCCGCCAGAGCCGGGTTGCGCCGGGCGCGTTCGCGCTGGCCGTTCCAGGAGAGGCCCAGGTATTCACAAATAGGCCGGAGTGGGACGAGGATCACGCCGTCTGGGGCTTCGACGGCGATCAGCGTGTCCCCGTAGAACTCGACTTGGGCCTCACGTATCGGTACGATGGCCTGTTCTTCCGATGATTCTGGCTTGTCAGCCATGTGGTTCTTGCACTCCGTTCGTTTCTTGCGTTGGCTCCTCATACACCAGGAAATCACCCAAATCACACTCAATACCCTGCTGGCGAAAGAAGACTACGATCCGCTCGACCGTCTCGGTGCTGGCATAGCGGCGGTTCTGCTCCAAGTCGATCAGGGTATGGTTCTGGAGACCGGTCCCGCGCGCCAGGGCCCGCAGCCCGATATGGTGTTGCTCGCGGAAAGCGCGTCCGATGTAGCGAATTCCCATGGCCTGATTATAGCACGCTGGTGTATTACAATGCAACAGCCCCATTGACAGCGCGCGGCTTCAGCAGTACAATACATGGTGTAATAGATAGCACCAGACGTAGCCCGGGATCTTGCTGTATGAGGAGGAAACCATTATGCCCCCCACGGTGATTGCCCTCGCCAACCAAAAGGGCGGGGTGAGCAAGACGACGACGGCCGTCAACCTGGGTGCTGCCCTGGCTGCTGCCGGTTATCAGACGGCGGTGATCGACTTTGACCCCCAGGCGAACGCGACGATGGCGCTAGGCGTCGATCCGTTGGCCGTACCCTATACGACCTACGATCTGATGATGGATCCGGACCGCGCCGTCACCGAGGTGCTGTACCCCACCGACTACGCGATCACGCTGGTGCCCAGCCACATCAATCTCTCGTTGGCCGAGCAAGAACTCCAGAACCGCATGAACCGCGAACGGGTGCTCCAACGGCGCTTGCAAGACCTTCCCGCCGATCTCGATTTCGTCCTCATCGACTGCCCGCCCACGCTTGGGATCTTGACCATCAACGCCCTCACCGCTGCCGATTGGGTGCTGGTTCCCCTCCAGACGGAACCCTTTGCCGTCGAGGGCCTGCGAGCGCTGCTGAATACGATCAAGCTGGTCCAGACCGAAACGAACCCCGGCCTCCGCCTGATGGGCATTCTGCTCACCCTGACCGACCCGGAGCACAGCGTCAGCCGCAACATCGAAGCCAACACCCGCCAGACCTTCGGCAGCCGAGTGTTCCAGACGACGATCCCGCGCTACAAGCGGCTGACCGAAGTGGGGGTGGGCGGTCCCCTGCGGAGCTGGGCCCCTACCCATCCGGCGGTCGCCCTATATGCCCACCTGGCTGAGGAGGTAATTGCCCGTGCCGTCATCTAACCGCAAAGAGCGTAGCAATACCCAGTGGCAGAGCTTGATCAGTCAGGCCAGTGACCTGGACATCGTCCCGCACAAAGAGGCGAAGATTGTTCCCCTAGACCGCATCGACCCGAACACCCAGCAGAGTCGCCAGGTCTTTGATGCCGAACGGCTCGACGAGTTGGCCGAGAGCATCCGTCAGGTGGGCGTGCTGGAGCCGATCCTGGTGCGGCCCGTCGGCGCGCGCTACCAAGTGGTGGCCGGTGAGCGCCGGACCCGCGCCGCCCGGATGGCCGGGTTGACCGAGATCCCGGCGATCATCCGCGAGTTGACGGACGAAGCGGCAGCCACCATCACCGCCATCGAGAACCTGCAACGCGAGGACCTGGACCTGGAAGACGAGGCCCGCTGGTTCGCCTACCTGCAAGAGGTGACCGGCCTCTCCGACCGGAGCTTAGCCGAGCGGCTGGGGAAGAGCCGCGACTATGTCAATCGCCGGTTGCGGATGCTGCGGGAGGCCCCCGATCTGTTCGGGCGGATTCGGCGCGGGGAGGTGACCCAGCGCCAGGCGCTCGACTTGCTCGCCAGTGGCGGCAGCGTGGCGGGTGCCGAAGTGGCGCCCCGTGCGCCACGACCCACCGGCGCGTGTAGGGCTGCCGAAGTGGCGCCCCCTGCCACACCTACGCCCCAACATACTAGAG
>JBBSEL010000859.1:0-2824 GCA_038239755.1 Chloroflexia bacterium
GTAGGGGCGAGCGGCGCTCGCCGTGGTGGGGAGTCCTCACGCCTGTGCGCTGCCAGGAGAGGGTCGCGCCAGCATACCGGACTCCCCACCACGGCGAGCGCCGCTCGCCCCTACAGCGACAGCACGAACGGGGCAACAGTCATGCGTAAAACAGGGCTGATCTTGCAGAGTATTCGTCCTTTTCATCCTCTTCGCTTCGTGTACTTCGTCGCTTCGTGTCTTCGTGGTGCAGCCGCTCCGCCTTGACGCTCCCCTATCCGCCGCGCTATAATCGGGCGGCCCGGACTCGCGCCCGGCTGCAACCGAAAGGGAAGCTGCCCGTTGTACTGGTAGCAGGCCCAAACGGTCGCCGCCGCTCGCGCCGACCCCGAAACTATCCCAATGAAGGAGACATGATGAAACATAAACTGGCCTTTCTCTTGATCCCCGTACTGCTGCTGACCGGGATCCTCCCCGGCGCGACAGGCGCCGCCCCCGCGAACACGGGCACCACGAGCAGCGGCACCGCCGCCCCGGCGGCCACCCCGTTCCTGTCGGCAGCGTTCCAGAACGTGTGGACCCGCACCGATAAGCTGGTGGCCGATCATGCCGTCGGGCGCTCGTGGTTCTGGGGTCCCGAAGCGAACACCGCCACGATGGAATACTATCGCGACGCGCCGGGTGGCACCCGCCTGGTGCAGTATTTCGACAAGAGCCGCATGGAGATCAACAATCCGGCGGGCAATCCGAATGATCCGTTCTTCGTCACCAACGGCCTGTTGGTGGTCGAGATGATTTCGGGCCGGATGCAGGTCGGCGATAGCACCTACGAGCAGCGCGACCCGGCCCAGGTGAACGTCAGCGGCGACTTTGACGACCCCAACGCCCCCACCTACCGCAGCTTTCAGGGCGTGGCGAACACTTCGCTGGGCGACCACAAGACCACTGACCGCACGGGCCAGAAGGCGACCCAGACGATCAACCGCGCCGGCACCGTGGGCGACGACCCGTCCAAAGGCACCGTCCCGAATGTGGACTTCGTCCACTACGAGTCGGGCGTGGGCCACAACATTCCCCGCGCCTTCTGGGATTTCCTGAACCAGACCGGCCCGATCACCGAAAACGGGCAGACCCGCAACGACCGGCTGATCAACCCCTGGTATTATGCCAGCGGCCTGCCGATCAGCGAGCCGTACTGGGCCAGTGTCCGGGTGGCCGGGCACCAGATCGACGTGCTGATCCAGGCGTTCGAGCGCCGCGTGATCACCTATACCCCCAGCAACCCGCCCGCCTTCCAGGTGGAAATGGGCAACGTGGGCGCGCACTACCGCGACTGGCGCTATATCAGCGCGGGCAACCTGGGCGGCACCACCACCGGCCCGCACCTGGGCTACGGCTTCGGCGTGGACCTCTATTACCTGGCCGACAAGGACCGCCCGCTGCGGCTGGTCAAAGATGCCGGATTCGGCTATGTGCGCCAGCAGGTGCCGTGGGCCGACATCCAGGATCAGGCCACCCGCCAGTACCTGTGGGGCGACCTGGACAACATCGTCAACGCCGCGCAGAACAACAATGTCAAGCTGATCCTCAGCCTGGTCAAAGCCCCCAGTTGGGCGGCCCGCAACGGGCAGGGCGGGATGCCGTCCGACAAGTTCGACTTCGCCAGCTTCGTCGCCAATGTCGCCCGCCGCTATAAGGGCCGGGTGGCGGCCTACGAAATCTGGAACGAGCAAAACCTGAAGCAAGAAACCGGCGCGGCAGTGAACGTGGCCCAATACTTCGACCTGCTCCAGGTCGGCTACAGCAACGTCAAGTGGGTGGACCCGGACGCCGTGGTCATCTACGGCGGCGAGACTCCGACCGGTGTCAACGACCCCAACCTGGGCATTGACGACGTGATCTACCTGCAACAGTTCTACCAGTATGCGGGCGGCGCAGGCAAGCGCTACTTCGATGTGCTCGGCGCGCACCCCGGCAGCAACCTCAACCCGCCCGACACGCTCTGGCCGAGCAGCCCCGGCCCCGGCTGCGCCATCGGCAACCAGTGGTGCGATCACCCCAGCTTCTACTTCCGCCGCATCGAAGGGCTGCGCCAGGTGATGGAAGCTAACGGTGACGGTGGCAAGCAGATGTGGCTGACCGAATTCGGCTGGACCACCCGCAACGCCGCCCCCGGCTACGAGTACGGCCAGTATGTGAGCGACCAGCAGCAGGCCGATTACCTGGTGCGCGCCTTCCAGAAGGCCAAGACCGACTATCCCTGGATGGGCGTGATGAGCGTCTGGAACCTCAACCTGGCGACCAAGAACCCGGCCACCGACGAGAAATCGCCGTGGAGTGTGCTGAACGCAGACTACAGCCCGCGCCCCAGCTACACCGCCCTGAAGAATATGACCAAGTAGGATCGCCCCCGATCCTCGCGGTAAACGAGACGCCCCCGGCCAGGCCGGGGGCGTCTTGCTATCAAGCGACCACATCCAAAAGCAATTCTTAATTGTATACTCATCAATGCGGGCGAAGGAGGCCGATTGGCGGCCATAAAGAGATCCAAGCGGCCACCACCTTCGTTCACCACTGAGTAGAAGCGGATGCACCTCATACCATCCTTGAGTTCCTTCCTTCTTCTACGCAGGGTTTTGCACCCTACTTGCTGGCAGCAGCGGGAAGCCCGTCAACCATTACCCACCATTTACCGTCTAATGAAGGAAAGGGATTCAATGAAGAAGCTGAGCATTATTGCCTTGTTGATTGCCGCGTTTGCGGCGCTTTCTCTGAGCGGCGCGAGTGCTGCCGATGCCGGGCAACAGATCACCGTGAAACTGCAAGCGCAGAACGGGTCCGGCGA
>JBBSEL010000860.1:0-2823 GCA_038239755.1 Chloroflexia bacterium
AAGCAGGCGCAACCGGTGTTCCAGCATCCCGGCCCAGTGCTGGAGCAGGGCGACCCCTGCCGGGGCGATTTCGTAGACCCGCTTGTTGGGGCCGCGATCCTCGGTGTTCCAGGCCGAGGTGACCAATCCGTCGCGTTCCATGCGCCGCAACGCTCGGTACAGGTTGCCGACATCCACATCGTGGTCCAGCAACTGGCGCCGGTGTAACGCCTCCATCAGGGTGTAGCCGTGTTGCGGCCCCTCGGCCAACAACAGCAGCAGGCACGGTTGCAGGAACCCCCAGATCGGGGGCTGCATGAACGACCCGCCCCGCCGCCCGCCAGGGCCATCCGGCCCAAACGGCCCGCCGTGTCCCCCAGGGCCACCGGGGCCAAACGGCCCGCCATGACCGCTTGGCCCACCATGACCGCCTGGCCCACCGGGGCCGAACGGTCCACCAAACCCATGAGGCACGCGCACTTCTCTCTTTCCTGACGTTCTATCCCAACCTTTAGTGTCTCTCGATATATGTCAGTGACATATATCATGGTGCTATATTACCACCGTTTTTAGGGGCTGTCAAGAGGGTAGCGGCAATCTCGGTCTTAATGCTGAGAGCAATTCCGCCGCTGGTCGCACCGGGCGGCGAACCTTTGGCGGTATAATCAGTGTCTATGGAAGCGACAGCCCCTCGTTACCGCGCGCTGCTCACCACCTACCTGCGGCCCCAGTCGGGGCGCGTGGCGTTGCTAGCCCTGCTGCTGGGCGGCAGTATTGGCCTGCAACTGCTGAACCCGCAGATCTTGCGTGCCTTCATCGATGCCAGTGCCACCCCCAGCGCGAACACGTCGCTCCTGGGGATCGCCGGGCTGTTCATCGCCCTGGCGCTGACCCAGCAGATCCTCACAGTGGTGGCGACGTATGTCAGCGAACGGGTGGCCTGGACGGCAACCAACGCCCTGCGCACCGATCTGACCCTCCACTGCCTGCGGTTGGATCTGACCTTTCACAAGGCGCGCACCCCCGGCGAATTGATCGAGCGGATCGACGGCGATGTAACCACCCTGGCGAACTTCTTCTCGCAGTTCGTGATCCAGGTGTTGGGCAGCCTGCTCCTGCTGCTCGGCGTGCTGGGGGTGCTGTGGACGGTCCATTGGGCGGTGGGGTTGGCGCTGACCGTGTTTGCTGTGGTCCTATTGCTGATCATGCTCAGCCTGCGGACGATTGCCCTGCCCTACTGGCGCGAGGCGCGGCAGGCCAGCGCGGGGCTGTTCGGCTTCATCGAGGAGCGGCTAGGCGGCATGGTCGATATCCGCGCCAACGGGGCCGTGCCCTATGTGATGTACCGGCTGTACGGCCACCTGCGCGAGCGGCTCCGCACCGGGCGCAAGGCCCGGATAATCGGGGCGATTTCGTGGACGGTGCCGATCCCGGTGTTCGCGCTGGGCCAGGGGTTGGCCTTCGCCCTCGCCGCCTGGCTGTTCCAAAGCGGCTCGGCCACGCTGGGCACGGCCTTCCTCATCTATTTCTACACCCAACTGCTGTCCCAGCCACTCCACATGCTCTCTAACCAGATCGATGATTTCCAGAAGGCCAGTGCCGGGATCGTGCGGGTGCAAGAGTTGATGAACACGCGGAGCGCGCTGGCCGATGGGCCGGGGGCTGCGATCCCGCCCGGCCCGCTGGACGTGGTCTTCGACGAGGTGCAGTTCGGCTACGAGGACGCAGCGGTGGTCCACGATCTGTCGTTCCGCATCGCGCCGGGGGAAGTGGTGGGGCTGCTGGGCCGCACTGGCAGCGGCAAAACGACCGTCACCCGGCTGCTCTTGCGGCTCTATGACCCCACGGCAGGCCAGATCCGCCTGGGCGGGGTGGCATTGCGCGAGGCCCGGCTGACCGACCTGCGGCAGCATATCGGCATGGTCACCCAGGATGTGCAACTCTTCCAGGCTACGGTCCGCGATAACATTGCCCTGTTCGATCCGGGTATTACCGATGCCCGCATCTTCGCCGCGCTGGACGCGCTGGGGCTGCGCGACTGGGCCAGCACGCTGCCCGATGGGCTGGACACCAAGCTGGCGGCGAACGGGGGCGGCCTGTCGGCGGGCGAAGGGCAATTGCTGGCCTTCACCCGCGTCTTCCTCAAAAACCCTGGCCTGGTCATCCTCGATGAAGCGTCGTCACGGCTGGACCCGGCGACCGAGCGGCTGATCGAGCGCGCCGTCGGTACCCTCCTACGCGATCGCACCGGCATCATCATCGCCCACCGCCTGGGCACCGTGGCGCGGGCCGACACGATCCTGATCCTGGAAGACGGCGCGGTCGCGGAGCATGGCCCCCGCGAACGGCTGGCCGATGACCCCCGGTCGCGTTTCGCCGCGCTGCTACGCACCGGGGCCGCCGAGGTGCTGGTATGAAGCTGCAAACCGGACGATTTTTGTGGCACTTGGTCTGGTACCGGCCCTGGCTGTTCTGGATCAACTGCCTGGGGATCATCCTGGTGTTTTTGATGGATATGGTGCCCGGCTTTGTAGCCCGCGACTTCTTCGACCATCTACCAGCCACGGCAGACGGGCACCCGCTCGAACTGTGGTGGTACGTCGCGCTGCTGGTGATGGCCTCCCTGGGGCGGGTCGTCTTCCTCTTCACCTGCCAACTGACCAACGTGCCCTTCATGCTGACTACCTCGGCGCTGCTCCAGAAAAACATGCTGCGCCGGGTGTTGAGCCTGCCAGGGGGGAATGCCTTGCCCGCCTCGCCGGGCGAAGCGATCAGCCGCTTCCGCGACGATGTGGAAGGGGTGACCGACAGCATGATCACCTTCAACGACTTCATCGCCTCTAC
>JBBSEL010000861.1:0-2822 GCA_038239755.1 Chloroflexia bacterium
ACCTGTGCCTGCTTCGGGCGCTTCTCCAACGAAGAAGTGTCGGAACTGACGGTCGTGCGCGATCTGGTCTTGCTGGCCCTGGCCGGGGTGATCATCCTCGCCCCCAACCGCTATTTGGCGCTCGATGCGCTGTTCCAGTCCACCCCGGTGGCGGGACCGTCGATCATCGATGCCATCCCCGTGGTTTTGCTGGCCGCCGCCACGGTCGGCATCGTGGTGTTGGGAGGCGCGATGGTCTCCACCATCCGCGGCGTCCTCCGCGCTTTCTAGTTTGCCCACATAGCTTAGTATTAGGAGTTGCATGGAAGGCGTTTGGCTCGTTAGCTATATTGTGTTATGGCTCCTCGTCCTGGGTATGGGCGTATTGATCCTGCTGCTCTACCGTCAACTGGGCATCATGTACCTGGGGAGTGCCGAAGGCGTCTCGCGTGACGGCCTGAACAAAGGCACCCAGGCTCCCGACTTCAGCTTGACCGATCAGTACGGCAATTTGCAACGGCTGATCAACTACCGGGGCCGCCCCACGCTGTTGTTGTTTGGCTCCCCCCATTGCACCCCCTGCCGCACCCTCTTGCCCCAACTGCACGATTGGGCGGATGCCCACCCCGATGTCGGCGTGCTCTGGCTGAACGCCGCCTCCCCCGAAGAAAGCCTCAAGTTCGTCTCGGACACCGGCGCGACCATCCCGGTCGCCCCCTATCCGCCCGAAGGCAATCTGTTGGATATATATAAGGTGCGTGTCACCCCCTTCTCGTTTCTGCTTGACGAGGACGGCGTGATCCGGGCCAAGGGTCTCGTCAATACGAAAGCGGGTCTTGATCTGTACTATAAAGAGTTGAAAACCGGCAAGCAACAGGAGCAGACCGTTGCCCAGGGAGCGGGCTGAGGCGACGATCCCGCCGGTGCCTGCTCATAATGGCCTTATTATTTTTGGAGGATAGGCTACATGTTTGAACAAACGACGCGGGTTCTCAGCGAAAATCTGGCGCGCGCCGTGAACCGGCGCACCTTTCTGAAGCGGGCCAGCCAGGGCACCTTCGCGATGGTGGCGACGATCGCTGCCGGGCACAGCTTGAGCGAGCGCGCCGCGGCGATGAAGGGTCCTAGTGGTGGCCCCGGCTACGACCCGCTGACCCCACAGTGTTCGCCCCCCGGCCCCTATTGCAACCTCGACGGCCAGAACAACCCCAACGGTTGCCACGGCGCGCACTGCTTCCAGCACCGCTCCAACAACGTGGTGCTACAGTGCCAGGTCTACTACCAGTATTATCAGGCCGGGTGCTGGACCACGGCGGCCAGCGGCGGCTATTGGACCTGCTGTGACTGCGCCTGTGGCCCCAACGGCTCGGCCCCCCACTGCGGGTGCGCCCAGTTCTCGGCGGGACCGCTCCCGTTGCCCGATGGGCCGGGCATGGCGAAGAACTAAAGCGGTTTCGCCCGCATCGTTTCTAGATGTCCCCGTACCCCGCCCTCTCAACCGAGGGCGGGGCACCGGATTGTCCCGGTTATTGTCTGAACCGCATCTATAAGGAGGTCTATCGGTGGAAAGAACCGTACTTGATCATACGACGAGAATCTTGAGCGAGGGCCTGGCCCGCGCCGTGAATCGGCGCACCTTCCTGAAGCGGGCCGGACAGGCCACCTTTGGGGTGGTTGCCACCCTGGCCGCCGGGCACAGCCTGGCCGATCGCGCCGCCGCGATGCGCAGCCCCGGTGTGGATCCGTTGACGCCTAACTGCGCGCCGCCCGGCCCCTATTGCAACACCGGCGGCGGCGACCTCAGCGGCTGCCACGGTGGGCACTGCTTCCAACATATGTCCCAGAACCAGGTCGTCCAGTGCCATGTCTACTATCAATACTACGCGTCAGGCTGCTGGACTTCCAATGGCACCGGCGGCTTCTGGACTTGCTGCGACTGCCAGTGTACGGGCGGCGCGACCTGCGGCTGCGCCCAGTTCTCCGGCAGCCCTAGTCCCTTGCCGGACACCCCTGGGCTGGCGAAGAACTAAGGCCGCTCCGTAGCGAAAACCGTTTGCCAACGGCCTCCTGCCCCACTCTCGCCCGGAGGGTGGGGTAGCAGCGTATCCAGGTTACCCCCTGGACCGGGCAGCGGAGGAACAGACCGATGGAAAGAACGGTCCTCGATCATACCACGCGCCTGCTGAGTGAGGGCCTGGCCCGCGCACTCAATCGCCGCGTGTTTCTGAAGCGGGCCGGGCAGGCCACCTTTGGGGTGGTCGCTACCCTGGCCGCCGGGCACAGCCTGGCCGAGCGCGCCGCCGCGATGCGCCACCCCGGCGTGGATCCCTTGACGCCCAATTGCGCGCCGCCCGGCCCCTATTGCAACACCGGCGGGGGCGACCTGAGCGGCTGCCACGGTGGGCACTGCTTCCAGCATATGTCCGGCAACCAGATCGTCCAGTGTCATATCTGGACCGCCTTCTACCCGGCGGGCTGCTGGACGACCGCTTCAGGCAATGCCTACTGGGTCTGCTGTGACTGCCAGTGTGACGGCGGCTCCAGTTGTGGCTGCGCGCAGCTCACCACCGCGCCCTCGCCGCTGCCCGATGGCCCCGGTGCCGCCAAAAACTAATCGCCCGTATCTATAAAAAGGGGGTGCGGCCCGCCCACGCGGCGCAGCACCCGACAAGGACGATGGATCGAACAATAGGAAGTACGCCGCTGCGGCTGGGGCGGGTGTGGCTGCCGGTCGTAAGCCTGCTCGTGGGCTTGCTGCTGGCGCTGCTGGTCCCCGCGCCGGGAGGGCTGGTCGGGCCGGGGGTGCTGGCGATGGGCTTTGTCCTCGCCGCGTTCACCGGCCT
>JBBSEL010000862.1:0-2818 GCA_038239755.1 Chloroflexia bacterium
CGTTCGACGTGGTGGCCCGGACGCGGCGGCTGACCGGCGAACGGCGGATCGGGCACGCGGGCACGCTGGACCCGCTGGCGACCGGGGTCTTGCCGCTGGCACTGGGGACCGCGACCCGCTTTGTGGAATACCTGAGCGACGCGGGCAAGACCTACGATGCCACGGTCCACCTGGGGGTCAGCACCACCACCTACGACCGCGAAGGCGAGGTGACGGCGACCGCCACCGGCCCGCTGCCCGACGTGGCGACGCTCGAAGCCGCGCTGGCCCCGTTTCGCGGCCCGCAGATGCAGTTGCCGCCGATGCACTCGGCGGTCAAGCAAGATGGCAAGCGGCTGTACGAACTGGCCCGTAGCGGGCAAGAGGTGGAGCGCCGCCCCCGCCCGATCACGATCTATCGGCTGGACCTGGTCGAATATGCGCCCCCGCTGGCCCGATTGGTGGTAGAATGCAGCAAGGGGACGTATATCCGCACGCTGGCCTATGACCTGGGGGTGGCCCTGGGCTGCGGCGCACACCTGGCGGCGCTGGTCCGCACACAGCACGGCCCGTTCGTGCTGGCCGACGCGCTGTCGCTGGAGACGCTGGAGGCGGGGGTGGCGGCGGGTACCTGGCAAGGCTGGTTGCGGCCTGCCGACCGGGTGCTGGGCCATCTCATCGCGTTCACGCTGACGGAGGACGAGGCTCGGCGCGCTCGGCAGGGCCAGGGGCTTCTACGGCCCGCTCCCGCCGCCGATGCGTCGCCCCTGGCGCGGCTCTATGGGCCGGAGGGGGCGTTCCTGGCCCTGGCGACCTGGCAGCCGCAGGCGGAACAGTGGCATCCGACCAAGGTGCTGCCTGCCCCCGTGGCAGAGTAGCGCCACCTTATCTTGATGATGCTGGAGAGTGTTGCGGCCTGATGGAAGTAATCACCGACCTGAGCACGCGCCGCCCAACCCCGGTCGTGCTGACGATTGGCAACTTTGACGGCGTGCATCGCGGGCACCAGCACTTGCTGGGGCTGGTGCGCGACCGGGCACACGCGCTGGGTCTGCCCGCTGCGGTGATGACCTTCGAGCCGCACACCCGCGCCGTGGTCCGCCCCGATGCCCCGCTCCATTTGCTCACCCCGTTGCCCGAGAAACTGGCCCAATTTGCCCGCCTGGGCATCGATGAGGCTGTGGTTATCCCTTTCACGCGGGAGTTGGCCCAATGGGATGCGCGCCAGTTCCTGACCTGGGTGTACGGGACGCTGCCATTCCGCGAGCTATGGGTGGGCGAAGGGTTCGCGCTGGGCCACCACCGCACCGGGAACACCGCTGTGCTGGCAGCGCTGGGGCAGGATCTGGGCTACACCCTGCACCTCTTCCCTCCGGTGGAACTGGATGGCGCGGTGGTGAGCAGCACCGCCATTCGGGAAGCGCTGTTGGCCGGGGAGATCCGGCGGGCGACCGCGTTGCTGGGGCGCTATCCGTTGGTGTCGGGGACGGTGGTATCGGGGGAGAAGCGGGGGCGGCAACTGGGCTTCCCCACCGCGAACCTGGAAACCGCGCCGTACCAGGCGCTCCCGGCAGACGGCATCTATGCCACGCTGACCGTGCGGCCCCGCACCGGCCAGGCGTTGCAGAGCGTGACCAGCATCGGGGTCCGCCCCACGTTCGGCCCCAGCGAACGGCTGGTCGAGGTCTATCTGCTCGACTTTGCCAGCGATATTTATGGGGAACAGTTGGATGTGCAGTTTGTGGACTTCCTCCGCCCGCAGGAGGCGTATAAAGGGGCCGAAGCCCTGATCGTCCAGATGCACAAGGACGTGGCCCGGACGCGGGCGATCCTGAGCGAGGCACAATGAGCAGCGAGTTGCGAGCAAGGGATTTGTGATCAGGCAGCCTGAGTAGTCCGTCAAGCTGTATTTACTCCCCAAGCTGTCATCCTGAGCGTAGCGAAGGATCTTCTATGGGGTCTACAGTCGTCTATGTAGGCCGCGATCCTGCCTGTATCCCGTTTACCCCGCCGATCTAGACTCCCCAACAAGATCCTTCGCTGCGCTCAGGATGACAGCTCTGGTTGGACAAATTGATCCAACTAACAGGCTCATTTGGTGTCGCAGGCTAATCCCGGCTAAATCGCCCCGCGGCCCTCTTTGAACATGCTGCCTACCGAGGCTCCGGTGTGGATGCGCTGGATCGCCTCGCCGAGCAGGGGGGCGACGCTCAGCACCTTGAACTTGTCGAGCCACTTTTCCGGCGGGATCGGCACGCTGTCGGTGCAGACGATCTCGGTGATGGGCGCGTCGCGCAGCCGTTCGATGGCCGAGCCGGACAGGATCGGGTGGACGCAGGCGGCATAGACCTCGCGTGCGCCGTGGGCCTGCACCGCCTGCACCGCCTGGATCATCGTCCCGGCGGTGTCGATTTCGTCGTCCACCAGGATCGCCTGCAACCCGTCCACACTGCCGATCACGTTGAGCGCCTCGGAGCGCCCGGCGTTGCCCATGCGGCGCTTTTCGACAATCGCCAGCGGTGCGCCGATCAGTTCGGCAAAGTTACGGGCGCGTTTGGCGTTGCCGATGTCGGTGGAGACCACGACCGGCTTTTCCAGCCCCTTGCGCTTGATATAGCGGGCCAGCAGGTAGACCGCTGTCAGTTCGTCCACGGGGATGTTGAAGAAGCCCTGGATCTGCCCGGCGTGCAGGTCGAGGCTGAGCACCCTCTCGGCCCCGGCGACAGTGATCATGTCGGCCAGCAGGCGGGCGGTGATCGGCACGCGGGGCTGGTCTTTCTTGTCGGTGCGCCCGTAGCCGTAGTAGGGGATGACGGCGGTGATCCGCGCCGCCGAGGCC
>JBBSEL010000863.1:0-2814 GCA_038239755.1 Chloroflexia bacterium
GGCCACCACCCCCATCGCCACAACCACCCCCACGCCCACCATATCACCGACCACCCCCCCGATCCCCACCTGCGGCCCGGCCTGGCGAATCGTGCCCACCGCGCACAGTGATGGAACTGAAGATTCGCTTTGGTCAATGGCTGTCGTAGCAGCAAATGATATTTGGGCAGTGGGGAACACTACAATAAACACGTATGGGGATAGGCGGACGTTAGTGGAACATTGGGATGGCCTGAATTGGACGATTGTTCCCAGCCCAAACACAGCAGGAACCTCGAATGAACTTGAAGGTGTTGCTGCTGTCGGCACGAATGATGTTTGGGCAGTAGGAGATGTACACGGACCAAACGGCCAAACTTTAATCGAACATTGGGACGGCACACAGTGGAGCATCGTCCCTGCACCACCTGCTGAACTCTACGCAATCGGGGTGGTCAATGCTCACGACATATGGGCAATCGGGGATACCATACTACACTGGGACGGAACGGTCTGGACCAGCATTCCCCATCCAGGTGCGGGAAGTCTCTTACAGCATTTAGCGGTCATCGATACCAACGATGTATGGGCCGTCGGGCAGGCGCATAGTGCTGTTATGATCGAGCATTGGGACGGCAGCCAATGGAGCATCGTGCCTGGCCCTAACCCGAACAATGACAATGTTTTATACGGCGTAACTGCTGTCAATTCAAACGATATATGGAGTGTTGGCTACACAGCTACAACCACTACGATTCAAACATTGATTATCCATTGGGATGGGCAGGCCTGGACCCAGGTGCCCAGTCCAAATGAAGCAACGTATCTCAATATGTTGTACAGAGTTGGCAGCAGAGGACCGAATGATATATGGGCTATCGGAACTTACGGAGATAGCGGGCTGCTGTGGCAATCACTAACCATGCATTTTGATGGAGTTGCATGGACAATCGTGCCCAGTATACCCGATGCTGATAGATACACTCGGGTCGGCGGGCTGGGGATGGTACCGGGCGGCGACGTGTGGGCCACCGGCTGCTGTGATAGTGCGGGAGCAGTGATAATGCGGTACTCTGAGCCATGCGTTACCCCCTCGCCGTCGCCAACCCCTTCCGCCACGCCAGTTGCTACCGCCTGCCCGGTGCAGTTCGTGGACGCGCCAGCGGGCAGCACGTTCTACAGCTTTATCCGCTGTCTGGCGTGCCGGGGCATTGTCGGCGGCTATCCGTGCGGCGGGCCGGGCGAACCCTGCCCCGGCCAATATTACCGCCCCAATAACAACGTCACACGCGGCCAGGTCTCCAAGATCGTCAGCAACGCGGCGGGCTATACGGACACCCCCACCGGGCAGACCTTCGAGGATGTACCCCCCAGCAGCACCTTCTGGCTCTGGATCGAACGGATCGCGGGCCGCGGGATCATCAGCGGCTACCTCTGTGGCGGCGCGGGCGAACCGTGCGTCGCCCCGGCCAATCGGTCCTATTTCCGCCCCAACAACAACGTCACGCGCGGCCAGCTCGCCAAGATCGACGCCAACGCCGCCGGGTACACCGCGACCCCCACCGGGCAAACCTTTGAGGACGTGGCCCCCGGCAGCACCTTCTACCTGCCCATCGAGCGCATCGCGGGCCAGGGGATCATCAACGGCTATCCTTGTGGATCGCCCGGCGAACCGTGCGTCGCCCCGACGAATCGCCCCTACTTTCGCCCGAACAACAGCGTCACCCGCGGGCAGACGGCCAAGATCGTCGCCAACACCTTCTTCCCCAACTGCGCCACCCCCGCCCGGCGCTAACTACTAACCGCGCCCATCGGGTAAACGCGGCAGGTCCCTCCCCTGGGGCCTGCCGCGTTTACCTGATCGTACTATGCAAAAGGGCCGATTAGTACCTGCCGGACCAAACATTCCTTCTGCTATAATATCCCAAATAATAAATATTAGACGGGTTTTATAACCACCTCACGGCGCGTCGCTAGCAAGCCGGTAGCAGCGGGGCGCGTCGCGTATCCTCTCACCCACGCGCAGCAGCAAGGAAGGACATAGATGCAAGTGCCAGAACGACGGTTGACCTTTGCCCTGACAACCGGAGGATGCGCCCTGGCTGTCGTGGCGCTACTGATCGGCGGACTATGGAACGGGCGGGCTAGCAACGCGCCGACCGGGGAAGCAGCAGGCTTGTTGCGCCCAGCAGGTATGGGCAATACCGTCCAGATCCCCGGCAAAGACGCGGAGAACGACGCAGGGGAGGAAACCACCTCGGCTACGGCCAATGAGATCATCACCGGCCATTCAGTCAAGAACGATGTCTCCCCGCCATTGCGGAGCCTGAAGCCGATCCCGCCCTTCGTCGGGATGCCGCAAAAAGAACACGAAAATCCGCCGATCGCGCTGGCCGGGCACCAGGACGCGCCGGACAGCGTGGTGCAGCGCAGCTTCGGCGTGTTGGGCGGCGCGGCCCCGGCCATCCCCACGCCGAGCAGTAGCTGGGACGGGATCAATGTCAGTGCAGGCTGCGGCGCATGTGTACCCCCAGATACCAATGGCGAAGTCGGCCCCAACCACTACGTACAAATCGTCAACGTCGCGTTCCAGATCTGGAACAAAAGCGGCACCTCGCTCTACGGCCCAGCCCAGATCAACACGATCTGGGGTGGCTTCGGCGGCTCGTGCCAGTCCCACAACGACGGCGACCCGATCATCCTTTATGATCAACTGGCCGACCGCTGGCTGATCAGCCAGTTCACCTCTTCCGCACCCTATTACGAATGCATCGCTATATCGACCTCCCCCGATCCCACCGGCACCTGGTATCGCTACGCCTTCCTGATCAGCCC
>JBBSEL010000864.1:0-2799 GCA_038239755.1 Chloroflexia bacterium
TAGAGCAGGCGGCAGCGCGTCAGGACGACGAACGCCGGGTGCTGCCGGGGGCGTAGCCACTCCAGCGATGATCAGAGCGCGTCGTGGACGATGGTGTCGGCTTCGGCCAGGATGCGGTCGAGGTGGGCGCGATCCTGGAAGCTTTCGGCGTACACTTTGTAGACGTTCTCAGTGCCCGACGGGCGGGCCGCGAACCAGCCGTTCGCCGCCACCACCTTCAAGCCGCCAATGGATGCGCCGTTGCCGGGGGCCTGGGTCAGCTTGGCGATAATCGGTTCCCCGGCCAGGGTCGTGGCTTTCACATCCTCCGGCGCAAGCTTGCTCAGGCGGGCTTTCTGGTCGGGGGTGGCGGGCGAGTCGATCCGGCGATAGTAGGGGCGGCCCAGTTGGGCGATCAGGTGCTGGTAGTGTTCGCCGGGGTCCTGGCCGGTCTTTGCGGTGATCTCGGCAGCGAGCAGGCACATGATCGGGCCGTCTTTATCGGTGCTCCAGGCGGTGCCATCGCGTTGCAGGAAGGAGGCCCCGGCGCTTTCCTCGCCGCCGAAGCCCAGCGACCCATCGAGCAGCCCGTCTACGAACCACTTGAACCCCACCGGCACCTCGTACAACCCGCGCCCCAGGCTCTTCGCCACGCGGTCGATCAGGCCGCTGCTGACCAGGGTCTTGCCGATCTGGCTGGTGGCGGGCCAGCCGGGGCGGTTCTGGAACAGGTACCAGATGGCTACCGCCAGGTAGTGGTTCGGGTTCATCAGCCCACTGCTCTTGGTGACGATGCCGTGCCGGTCGGCGTCGGGGTCGTTGCCAAAGGCGATATCATAGCTGTCTTTCAGGTGGACCAGGTTCGCCATGACATAGGGTGACGAGCAATCCATGCGGATCTTGCCGTCGTGGTCCACCGGCACAAAGCGGAAGGTCGGGTCCACCTCCGGGTTGACCACGGTGAGATTCAGGCCGTAGCGTTCGGCAATCGGCCCCCAGTAGCCCACGGTCGCCCCGCCCAGCGGGTCCACGCCGATGCTTACCCCGGCGGCGCGGATCGCCTCCATGTCGAGCACCTGGGCCAGATCGCTGACATAAGGGGTGACAAAATCGTGCTGGTGGGTGGTGGATGCCCGGACGGCGGCCTCGTAGGTGAGCCGTTGGACTTCGCTGTTCTGCGTCGCCAACAGCGCGTTGGCTCGCTTCTGGATTGGACCGGTGATGTCGGGTGAGGCTGGGCCACCGTTGGGCGGGTTGTACTTGAAGCCGCCGTCGCGGGGGGGATTGTGCGAGGGGGTGATCAGGATGCCGTCGGCCAGCCCGCTCTCCCGCCCTCGGTTGTAAGTCAGGATGGCGTGGGACACTACCGGCGTGGGGGTCAGCCCGTTGTCCGCCGCCAGAAAGACCTCGATCCCATGCGCCGCCAGCACTTCCAGCGCGGTGCGCTCGGCCTGGGCCGAAAGCGCGTGCGAGTCCTTGCCCAGATAGAGCGGGCCGGTGATCCCCTCCGCCTTGCGGTACTCGACAATCGCCTGGGTGACTGCCAGGATGTGATCTTCGTTGAACGTGCTGTCGGCGGCGGACCCCCGGTGCCCGGACGTGCCGAACTGCACCCGTTGGCCCGGCACGGCGGGATCAGGGTGCAAATCGTAATATTGGCCCTGGAGCTTGGCGACATCGATCAGCAGATCGGCGGGTGCAAGGTGCCCGGCCAGGGGGCTGATATGTTCTTCCATGCGGACCCTCTCTCTTTCAAAAAGTGGCTTGGGTAGATGCTGCTCCTGATAAAACGGGCGCGGGGCCAGAATCGAATGCCCGGTGGCTCCTGTCTGCCCACGGCTATACCAGCAAGTGCCGATCCTCGGTCTGGCGCGGCGGTAGCCCTGTTTGGGGCGGGGCCGGCCTGGTTGTTGCGCGCTGGTATCTGCGGTATACTGGTTTGCACGCCGACGACCCGGCGCGTGATCCTTTCTCCATCTGATCACCTATTTACCTATGCGGAGGCACCTTTTATGGCTCGTATTAAACTTGCTTATGTGGGGGGCGGCAGCACCCGCGCTCCCGGCACGATGGCCTCGTTCGTCCATCAGGGCGCAAACTTCGACGGCTCCGAAGTGGTCTTGATCGATCTCAATGAGGAGCGGCTGGCGCTGGTCAAGACTCTGACCGACAAGCTAGCGCGGGCGAACGGCCTGGACCTGACCATCACCACCACCACCGACCGCCGCGCCGGGTTGACCGATTGCGACGCGGTGCTGACCAGCTTCCGCCCCGGCGGGTTCGAGGCGCGCTACCTGGACGAGAGCATCCCGCTCAAGCATGGCGTGATCGGGCAAGAGACGCAGGGGCCGGGCGGCTTCTTCATGGCGCTCCGCTCGATCTATGTCCTCCAGGGGATCGTGGCCGACATGGAAGCGGTCTGCCCCGGCGCGATCCTGTTCAACTACACCAACCCGATCAACCTCGTCTCCGAGGCGGTCACCCACCACACGGCTATCCCGACCATCTCGCTGTGCGAGGGGCCGATCACCTTCCCGCAGGCCCTGGCGCGGGCGGCAGACCTCGACCCGGCCAAGGTGGACGCGGTCATGGTCGGCCTCAACCACGGCTCGTGGACGGTGCGCCACCTCTACGATGGGGCCGACATGATCCCGTTGCTCCAGGCGGCGTATGCCCGCAAGCGCGACGACCCGGCGCTGAGCACGCACAACCGGCGCTGGCTGGAACTGGCTGCCACCATGGGCAGCATCCCCGCCGACTATTTCTTGTACTACTACTTCAAGGACGACATCCTGGCCGAGTTGCAGGCCAAGCCGACGA
>JBBSEL010000865.1:0-2795 GCA_038239755.1 Chloroflexia bacterium
ATTGATGATGTGCCTGATAATTTAGAGAATGTACTGGCGCAGAAGTTCCGCTTCGGCGTTGAAGTTTTGCAGTTAGCTCGTTACGAAAATGATCAGGGAGATCGCTACTATCACTTCGAGCCTTTCCTGGCTGATCTTACTGTCGATGTTGGGCTAGAGGGTGATACAGCGGCAACGGCTCAGAAGCAGCTAGATGCTGGGGAAGTGGACACCGTAGTAGTTCCGGCGCGCGAAGACGGTTTCCAGGAAACATTCCTTGCTGAGAACCGCTGGTATGCAATCCGAGTTCATGGGACGATGCGCCCTCAGATCAAATACATCGCCATATACCGGGTCGCTCCTAGATCAGCCATAACACATATTGCTCCTGTTAGCTCTATAGAACCCTGGAAGGACACAGGCAAATATATCGTCAATCTGTCTGATTCTCCAAAAGAGATCGGCCCTATCCCTCTTGTAAAGGGAGGGCGCGTGAAGGGTTTGCAAAATTTACGTTACACGAGTCGTCAGCGGTTAGAGAGTGCTACTACCCTTGATGATGTGTGGTAGCCCACCGTTTGTCTGAAAGGAACCCTATCATGACCACACGCACCGAAACGATCCTGCCCACGGCGGCCCCGGCGATGCCGGAGGTGCAGCCCGACGACGGATCGTACCTGGTCGGCCTGGCCCAGATCGCCCCCCGGTTGGGCGACGTGGCCGCCAACCAGGCCACCCACCTGGCCTATATCGAGCGCGCCGGGGCCGCTGGGGTGGACCTGCTGGTCTTTCCCGAAGCCAGCCTGACCGGCTACTACTTGCAGGATCTCACCGCCGAGGTGGCGATGCCTTGCAACGCCCCGCCCCTCCAGGAGTTGGCGACCGCCGCCGCTGACCACCAGATGGACCTCTGCCTGGGCTTCATCGAAGAAGACGAACGCTATGTCCACTACATTAGCCAGGCCTATTTTAGCCAGGGCCAGCTCACCCACGTCCACCGCAAAGTCTACCTGCCGACCTACGGCATGTTCGATGATATGCGCTATGTGGGCCACGGAACGCGCATCCGCGCCTTCGACACCCGCTTTGGGCGCATGGGTATGCTCGTCTGCGAAGATTTCTGGCACATCTCCGCCCCCTACCTGCTGTGGATGGACGGGGCCGAGGTGCTGCTGTTCGTGTCGGCGGGGCCGGGGCGGGGCGTGAAGCCCGGTGACGACTATCTTGATACCACCGCCGACCTCAGCCTGGCCCACAAGATGTACGCCGAGTTCTTCACCACCTATGTCCTGCACTGCAACCGCGTCGGCTACGAAGACGGCATCGCCTTCGCTGGCTACAGCACCGTCTACGGCCCCGACGGCGAGGCGCTGGTGCGCGGCCCCCACTTCGAGGAGAGCCTGATCACCGCCCGCATCGACCCTGCCGCGATCCGCTGGAAGCGCCGCAGCCTGCCCCTCCTCCGCGACGAAAAGCCGGAGCTGGTCCTGCGCGAGATGACCCGCATCGTGCGCGAGCGGTACGAGTGAGTTACACCACGGAGACACGGAGAACACAGAGATCTCCGTGCTCTCCGTGTCTCCGTGGTGAATATAAAAGGATCACAATGAAAACCACCCCTGACCTGCGCGCCCGGCTGGCGATCAATCCCGACCTGACCCGGCGGCTGCTGGTCGAGTTCTTGCGCAACGAAGCCGGGAAGTTTGGGTTCGACAAGCTGGTGATCGCCCTCAGCGGCGGGATCGACTCTGCTGTATCGGTCTACCTGGGGGTCGAAGCGTTCGGGCCGCAGAATGTCCACGCTGTGATGATGCCCTACGCCACCTCGTCCCCCGCCAGCCTGGGCGATGCCCAACTGATCGTGGACGACCTGGGCCTCTCGGCGGATACAGTGGACATCACCCCGATGGTCGATCCGCTGTTCGCCCGCTTCCCCGACATCACACCGGGGCGCAAAGGCAATATCATGGCCCGCCAACGCATGATCGTCATCTTCGATCAATCGCTGGCGCGGAGCGCACTGGTGCTGGGCACGAGCAACAAGACCGAGATCCTGCTGGGCTACACCACCTGGTTTGGCGACAGCGCCGCCTCGCTCCAACCCATTGGCGACCTCTACAAGACGCAGATCCGCGCCCTGGCCCGCGCCATCGGCGTGCCCCAGCCGATCCTCGACAAGAAACCGAGCGCCGACCTCTGGCCGGGGCAGACCGACGAGACCGAACTGGGCATCACCTACGATGAGGTCGATCAGGTGCTCTACCTGCTGGTAGACGAACGGCTCGACCCGTCGCGGGTGATCGACCTGGGCTTCTCGGCCACCTTTGTGCAGGACGTGCTACGCCGGGTGCGCGGCAACCAGTACAAGCGGATGATGCCGATCATCGCCAAAGTCGGCTCGCGCACCCCCGGCGTCGATTTCCGCTATCCCCGCGACTGGGGACGTTAACGATTTTGGATTGCGGATTTTGGATTTTGGATGGAGTGTAGTTTTGATGTGCTAGAATGGGGTGGAACCATGCCAACGCCGCCTGCATCACCTACCAACGGCGATCCCACGCCCGGCCAACCGCCGTCCAAAATCCAAAATCCAAAATCCAAAATTCTCCTGATTGTCCTGCTGGTGGTGCTTGGCGGCTGTGGGGGCGTGGCGGCGCTGGGGGCATGGGCGCTGATGCCGCGCACGGTGGCGTTGGCCGGGGGCGCGACCGACCTGCTCTTGCAGATGGACGAGACGCCGCCGTTTGACTGGAACCTGCCGCCGCTGGGGCATGAGATCCACCCCGGCCCGCAGTGGAGCCTCTATGGCGACGGCA
>JBBSEL010000866.1:0-2794 GCA_038239755.1 Chloroflexia bacterium
CGAAGTTGACTAGCACCAGCAAGAGGTGCCGCCCGGCCAGCGTGTCCAGCAGGCTGCGCCCCACCGTCCGGCCTTCGCTCTCGCGGATGCCCAGTGTGGCTGCCACCTGATCGGCCACCAGCCGGGGGTCGGTCAGGGCGGCCAGGGGGACGAAGAAAACCCCGGCGGCGAAGGTCGGCCCCAGCACCTCAGCTACCTGGAGGGCCAGGCGGGTCTTGCCGATGCCCGCCGGGCCGGTGAGGGTGAGCAGCCGCGCCCCTTCCCGCAAGAGTCCGCCTACCTGGGCGACCTCCTGCTCGCGCCCGATGAACGCGGTGGGTTGGGCGGGGAGCGAGCCGGGAGCGAGCCGGGTGGGACTGAGTGGGACGGCAGGCGGTGGACGAATCCCCAGCCTGGCCCAGCGCACGAAAGTGGGTTGCTCGTTTAAAGGGATATGTAACTGCGCGACCAGCAACCCAGCCAACTGCTCCGACGGACGCAAGCGGCCCGCCTCGATCTTCTTGATCGTCTCCGGGGAACAACCGATCTGCTGGGCCAGGGCGTGCTGGGTCAGATCCAGGGCGCGGCGCTGCGCTTTGAGCCACTGCCCGAATGTTTCTGCGTCTCCGGCGATCTGCACCGCCCCCTTGCCGGTCTCCATTTTGTACCTCAAATTATCCCCCTCATTATACCGCCAAACTCTTTACAGAACGAGGCGGGTGACGTTTAATGAAAAGGACGTGACGGATCGGCCAGCACGCGACGGAACCATCGGGAGGTAGCTATGCGGCACTTTTACCATCTGTTACAGATCGGTCTGGGATTGATCGGCCTGCTCCTGGTGGGGCTGGGGTTGGGGGCAGGCAACGGGGCGGGGGCGCAAGTAGATGCGGCCCTGCCTGGCGGTGGTCCATCACTGACCGCCACGCACACCCCGACCATCACTCCGACCCCCACCTACACTCCGCACGCCTGCGACACGATCCAGGGGTCGATCACCAATAGTGACCCCACCCAGGCGGGGAGCCTGAACCCAAACGGCCCGACCAGCGTGTGCCATTACTGGCCGGGCTGTCCGGGGATCACCGACTCTGCGCCCCGGCACTACGATCTGTATCACTTCGTGAACCTGACCAGCAGCTACGATTGCATCACGATCCAGGTGGACGCACCCGCCTGCACCGGGGCCAATGCGGTAGTCAGCGCCGCCTATTACCACTTTAACCCGGCTGATCTCTGCGCGATGTATCAGGCTGGGACCGCGCTCAGCCCGAGTGGATCATACTCCTTCTATATCCCGTGCTGTGCCCGCGGGTACTTCGACCTGGTGGTGGCCGAGGCCAATCCGGGAGCGGGGTGCAGCAGCTACACCGTGACCATCCTTAGCGACATCACCTGCCTCACCGGATCGACCCCCACCCCCGTCCCTACGCGCACCCCCACGGCCACGCCGACCTGTGCGCCCAACCTTGTGGACTGGCGGACCGTTCCGCCCCCCGACCCGGTGCTGGGAACGGAGGTGCTGACCAGCGTGACCACCATCGCTGCCGACAATGTGTGGGCGGTGGGCACCCGGCGCGTGAATGGGGTCCAGGTCTCGCTGACGACCCAGTGGACGGGGCATACCTGGATTGTGGTGCCCAGCCCTAATGTCGGCACCGGGACGAATCGCCTGACCGGCGTAACCGCGCTGGCTCCCGATGATATCTGGGCGGTGGGCAGCTATGATCGCAGCGGGGGGCTATGGGGGGCGCTGACCGAGCATTGGAACGGCAACGCCTGGAGCGTGGTGCCCGGCCCACTCAGCGGGAGCGATACCCTGGCCAGGGTGGCAGCGGTCGCCCCGAACGATGTCTGGGCGGTGGGGGCCTCCGGCACACAGACCCTGGCGCTGCACTGGGATGGGCTGGCCTGGACTCGCGTGCCCACGCCCAACCTCGGCGCGGCCAGCAACGCCCTCCTGGGTGTGACCGCGGTCGGCGCCAATGATGTCTGGGCGGTAGGCCGGTATGATGACCAGGTCGTGACCCATACGTATCAGACCCTGGTGCTGCACTGGGACGGCAGCAGTTGGATCCGGGTGCTTAGCCCCAACACCCCGAACGGGGCCAACATCCTCTATGGGGTCGGCGCGGTGGCGGGCAACGATATCTGGGCGGTCGGCGCAGCCAACAGCGGGACACTCACAGAACATTGGGACGGCCAGAACTGGAGCATCCAGCCCAGCCCCAACGGCGGCAACAACGGCAACACCCTTTCCGGGCTGGCGGTGGTCGCCAGCGACGATATCTGGGCCGTAGGCACGGCCCGCGACGGTGCTGACCCGTACCACACCTTGATCGAGCATTGGAATGGAAACAACTGGGTAGTCGCCCCCAGCCCCAATAGTGGTGGGAGCGATAACATCCTCTACGGCATGGCGGCGCGCACGGCGACGGATATGTGGGCCGTGGGTACCCGCAGTGACGGCGCATTGATCCTGCACTACGCTTTCTCGGCGTGTACTACACCGGCCCCTGACCCCAGCCCCAGCCGCACGCTCACGCCTTCTCCCAGCCCCAGCCACACGCCGACCCCCACCGATACAGGTCAGACCCCCACCGAGGTGCTTACGCCCTCGGCCACCGGAACGAGCCAGCCTCCCACTGCGATCGTCACGCCGACTGGCACGCCCTGCTCCCTCGCGTTCACCGACGTACCGCCCAGCAGTACGTTCTACACATTCATTCGCTGCCTGGCCTGCCGGGGGATCGTCAGTGGCTATCCCTGCGGCGGGCCGGGGGAGCCGTGCCCCGGCCTCTACTACCGGCCCAAC
>JBBSEL010000867.1:0-2788 GCA_038239755.1 Chloroflexia bacterium
ACAGTTTGTAATCTAACGGTATAGAATCTATAACATCAATATAACTTGCAGACATGAAATTTTGATGACATTTTGAGGAAACTATTGCGCCTTCCGCGCCAGAAGAGGGTAGGGGACCTGTGCAAGTTGTCGCACCTTCAGGGTTGCTACGCGGTTGCCGGGGCTGGCCTCCCCATTGCAGGGACTGTAGACGGGTTCCGCAGGATCACCCCATGCGGCAGGCGCATTGGTCGCGCTATTTAAGGTGTGCTATGATGTAGGTGAATAGCACCCCACGCCAGACCCGGTGCCCGGTACGTGCCGACGGGCGCCCATGTATCAAGGAGGATCACATGACCGACGCACTCGATGACCTGCGCGCGCGGTTGGGCAGTGACAAAGTGACGACCAGCCCCACCGTCCTGCACAGTCATGGCCGCGACGAAAACTTTCCCGAGGTGCGCCCGCCGCTCGCCGTGGCCTATGCCGAGCAGGTGGAGGACGTGCAAACGGTCCTGGGCTGGTGCCGCGACCATCACATATCGGTGATCCCGTTTGGCGCAGGCACCAGCCTGGAGGGTGCCCTGGTGCCTGCCGATGCCGATGCCCCCGGCATCAGCCTCGATCTCTCGCGCATGAACAAGGTCCTGAGCATCCAGGCGGAGAACTTTCTGGCCGTGGTGCAACCAGGTGTCACCCGCACGGCGCTCAACACCGCGCTGCGCTACAGCGGCCTGGTCTTCACGGTGGACCCTGGGGCCGACGGGTCCCTGGGCGGCATGGCGGCGACCAATGCCAGCGGCACGACCACCGTGCGCTATGGCGGGATGCGGGCGAACACGGCGGCACTCCAGGTGGTGCTGGCGAACGGCGAGGTCTTGCGCCTGGGGCGGGCCGTGCAGAAGACCAGCAGCGGCTACGACCTCAAAGATCTGTTTATCGGCTCCTCCGGCACGCTGGGGGTGATCACCGAGTTGACGGTGCGGCTACACCCGCTGGCCGAGCATATCCACACCTTGCGCGTTTTCTTCCCGTCGATCACCGCCGCTGCCGAAGCCGCCTATGCGGTGATGGCAAGTGCGCTGCCCGTTGCCCGGCTCGAACTGGTGGACGAACTGAGTATGCGCAGCATCAACCGCTATCTGGGGCGCGACTACCAGGAGGCACCGGGGCTGTTCATCGAGTTTCACTCCTCCACGGTGGCGGCGATAGAGAGCGAGGTGGCGCTGGTGGAGACCCTGATGCACGATGCCGGGGCCACCGACATTACCGTGGCCCGTTCGCCCGAAGAGCGGACCGCGCAGTGGGAAGCCCGTCATCAGGCCTATTGGGCGCTGGTCAACATGCACCCCGGCCACAGCTACACGATCACCGACACGGCGGTGCCACTGGCCCACTTGCCTGAAAGCATCGCCTATGCCCAACAACTGCTTGGCGAGATGGGCCTGGAGGGTAGCATCCTGGGGCACGTCGGGGATGGCAACTTCCACACCCTGGTGGCCGTGCTGCCGGAAGACCGCGAACGGGCGCACCACTTCGCGGAGCAACTGGTCCACCATGCGCTGGCCCTGGGCGGCACCGCGTCGGGCGAACATGGCATTGGGCTAGTCAAACGCGGCTATATGGCCGCGGAACACGGCGGTGCCCTGGAATGGATGCGCCGGGTGAAGGCGCTCTTCGACCCAGAAGGCTTGCTGAATCCGGGCAAGATCGTTTAGGGATCCTCCGTCCACCCGTCCCACGCCCTGGCCGGGCGGGCTGCCCGCAGATCGACCGTTTAGTGGCGGTTGCGACCGCCGGAAGGAGCAAACGCGATGCCTGAACCTGCTGCAACCCCTCGCCCCGATCCCATTGATGAACCGATGTCCCCCGCCGATATGGCAACCATGACCGCCGCGCACTCGACCCCCGGCCCCTATACGCTTGGCCCCGACTCGACCTCGCAAGATGGCGTGCCGCGCGGGGAACTGCACCAACATCGCGAGACGAGCCAATCGATCTATCCCGGTGTTGACCATGATTACTGGGTCTACGTGCCCCAGCAATACGACGCCGCGCGGCCTGCCTGCTTGATGGTCTTTCAGGATGCCACGCTCTACCTCGGCCCCGATGCCAATGTCCCTATCGTCTTCGACAACCTGACCCACCAGGGCGCGATGCCCCCGATGATTGGCCTGTTTGTCAGCGCAGGCGAGCAGGGACCGGGGATGCCCGGTTGGGGCGGGGCCGATAACCGCAGCCTGGAGTACGACTCGCTGGACGACCGGTATGCCCGCTTCTTGCGGGAAGAGTTGCTGCCGCCGCTCGAGCAACAGTATAATATCGTTACCGATCCGGCAGGGCGGGCGATCTGTGGCATCAGTTCCGGTGGGATCTGTGCCTTCACCGTGGCCTGGGAGCGTCCCGACGCCTTCAGCAAGGTGGTCAGTCACTGTGGCAGCTTCACCAACATTCGCGGCGGCAACTGCTATCCCTCGCTGATCCGCAAGAGTCCGGCCAAGCCGCTCCGGGTCTTCTTGCAGACGGGGACCAACGATCTGGATGTGGTCTTCGGGAACTGGCCGATTGCCAACCAGGATATGGCGGCGGCGCTGGCCTACCGGCACTATGATCACCAGCTTGTGGTGGGCGAGGGCGGTCACAATCTGGCGCATAGTGGGGCGATCTTCCCCGAAACGATGCGCTGGCTGTGGCGTGACTATCCCAAGTAACACGCCGCCCCCTGATCTCGCACCCTCCGGTCCCCTACCACTGCCGCCCGGCAGGGTAGGGGACTTGCCTATGCGGGTGCTCCTCCGTTCTTCGTGGA
>JBBSEL010000868.1:0-2788 GCA_038239755.1 Chloroflexia bacterium
CCATGGGCTTCGATGCCGCGGGCTTTTAGAAGCCTCACGTCGGCCCCATGCCCGCAGCCATAATCAAAAACGGTGGTGGAATCCGAAATCAGGCCAGCCGAGAGGGCGAGGGCTACCGGTCTTGAATACTGGTAGCGATGGATAGCTGTTCGCCCTCGGCGAATCTCGGGCGCAACGGCCTGCTCACTTTCTGCCGGCACGACCTTCATGCCGCGAGAACTTATAGCGCCTCTGCGCTTCTGTCCAGTACCTAGCTTGAAGCCCTGGAGTAGTGCCCGGCCAGCGTGATTGACCACAGCGGCCTCGCCGGGCTCCCCCGACCAGATCGGCCAGACCGGTCTTGTCATTGGGCGCCTGGGCAACCTTCTGCCGCGCGACGTCCTTACTGCCGAAGATCGCCCGATCTATGCCCAGTTCCAGTACGAGGGCCAGGACAACTTCGTCCGTCAGACCGCCAGCGCCATGAAGCTCTCCGGCATGGTACCGACGGTAGAGGGGACCACCCCCGGGGTACTGCTGGACCTGATCGAACGCAAGGACCTGTACCTTGCGATCAAGTTTTTGGGCGATCGGGTAAAGGACACGGCCCTGGACCTGCGGCTGATCTACGGCAGCTTCCAGTTTTTCCTGATCGAGCGGGTGGTGACTTATCTGGAAAAGCGCCTCGTCGATCCGTACCTGACGCGCCAACAAATGGAGTCGCTGCTGGACGATTTCGGCCCGGGCCTGCTGAAGCTCGACGAGGTGCTGCGCAAGGGGCCGGATCGCAAGATCCAGATTTCGGGTTTGCGCAACACCGCCCAGGCCGCGGCCCTGGACGCCCAGGACGAGGCAAACCTGCAAGAAGCGATTTACCAGATACACAACGACCAGACCCCCGACCGGGCGGCGCTGCTGAAGGCGGCGCGGCGGCACCTGGGCCAAGTCGGTCAGGGCACCGCCGATGGCGGGCCGGTCACCGCCAGCAGCTGGACCAACGGCCAGCCTCCGGACCCCACCCAGACGCGCAAAATGATCCGATAGGACGCCATGAGCGCTGGTGTAGGGGGTCAAGGTAACGGCGCCGTTGTCGTTGTCCGGCTTTCGGACAGACCCCCCTCGCCTCGCGTCTATACGCGCCGCCAGCCTGAAAACGACCCACTGCACAAGCTTTATTCGTCCTCTGCTGGAGGATGCCAGCCAGCCGCCACCCAAAGGCCTCGCACTGCCACGGAATGCGGATGGTTTAGCTGCAGCGCCTGTATCGTCGCTCGTCCCACTGGTGTCAGACCCAATACCGTAACACCCGCCGCATCCCACTGAAAAAGATCCCTCCATGATTGCCGGCGTGGGTTGAAGAGCGGCACTGTCTGCCTCGTAATTGGATCGACCCCCTCCACCTGGGCTCCCTTGAAGTCGTTGCATCGGCTGCAAGCGAGCCAGAGATTACTCTCGTCATCCGTGCCTCCCCATGCTCTTGGAATGACGTGCTCTATTTCGACAGTACCCACAACGTCCTTTGGCGGCGATATAGACGCTCTGGCGGACCACATCCGGGATGTAGGATTTGGTCAAATGATCTCCCTCTCACCAAGATCAGGGAGCGGGCGCGCGGCGCAGACCACGCTCCGTCGCTTCCTGCAGTGCCTCGGCCTTGCGCAACAGGTCGCGATCATACTCCTGCATCAGCCCCGTCAGTCGCGTTTGCCCGGCATCATCAAGCGAGCCCTCGCGTTTCGCCTCTAGCAGTGTATTCACTATCATCGCTGTGTACCTCAACGGCCCGCGAGACCTCCTCCGCCGTGCCGCGCTCCAGCAGGAAGACGCTGTACTGGACCCGCCGTCCGTACCGCAGCAGCACCCCCGCGACCCGATCCCTCCGCCGATCGTGCGGGATGTCATAGGCCACCAGCAGCATCGCCCTCCTCCTCCCGCTCCACATCCCCCGTCAAGACCACCTGCCGCAGCGCCGACACCTGCTCCTTGATCCGCTCCCGCCCTCCCCCCGCGGCGCTCACCTCCCCCAGCGCCCCCTCGTAGGCGCTCAGGTAGCGCTTCAGCGCCTCCGGCTGCAGGCGCACCCCCTCGACCGCCCCGCGCTCCTCGAAGTCCTCCAGCGTGAACATCCGCCGGTTCAACAGGGCCAGCGTCAGCCGGTCGATGGTCGGCGCCCGGTGCGCCTCCAGCAGATCCAGCGCCAGGCTCACCCGCCCATACCGCACCCCGTGGTAGAAACCCACCCGCGGATCAAACCCCGCCGCCTCCAGCCGCCCGGCGATCTCGTTTGCCAGCAGCGTGTAGCCCAGGTTCAGCAGCGCGTTCACCGCGTCGCGCGCCGGGTGCTGGCTCCGCAGCGCGAACTGGAACGGCGCCCGCACCATCCGCCCGAAGGCCCGGAAATAGGCCGCCGCCGCTGTCCCCTCGACGCCACGCAGCACCCCCTCATCGGCGGCCTCAACCACCCGCGTCAGCCCCTCCGTGAGCTGGACCATGGCCGCGCCCATCGCCTCCTCCTCCGCGGGGTGGTTGGTCCCGTACTGCGCCAGCAGCCGCCGTCCTCCGCGCAGCTTCGCCGACACCAGCGACTTGGCGAACGCCAATCGGAAGGCAGGCTCCCCATAGCGCCGGTGCTGCGCCAGCCGCACGAACACGCTTCCGGCGTCCGGCGCCGCCACCTGACCGCGGTAACGCCCGCGCCCGCTGAAGAAGCTCACCTGCGCGCCCTCCGCCAGCAGCAGCGTAAGCACCTGCGTGGTGATCTGCACATTCCCAAAGAGCAGCACCCGGTCGATCTCCGCGACCGAGAGCC
>JBBSEL010000869.1:0-2788 GCA_038239755.1 Chloroflexia bacterium
CAAGAGCCATAGTCCAACCCGCACGGCTGAGGCAAAGTCGGTTGGTGCTGCCCGACCCCGGCTGTCATCCTGAGCGCCGCGAAGGATCTTGTGGGCGGTCAGAGGTGCTAAGGCCAGTATCCCGATCTTCGATGACGATCTTGGTACCCCAAGAAGATCCTTCGCGGCGCTCAGGATAACAGCCGGGGACTTTGCAACAGCCGTGGTCAAACCCTGCCGCCCAAATTGGACGGCGTGCCTTGATCGTGTATAATAAGGATAGCAGCCCTGGCCGTATGGCCGTGGCTGCTCCTTCTACCGTCCGGTGGGGGGTGTTCGGTTTTATGTCCACCCTGCCCGTCGCAATTCCCCCTTCCCACAACGGAGGCGTTATGGCAAGCGAAGACTATGACGAACCCTTTGGCTGGTGGGGCTGGCACTGGCAGCCCCCGGTACCGCTGTCGATCGTGCAGCTGATCGAAGCCCGCTCGTTCGACCCCCCCCTGATCGCGTTGCTGTGGACGATGCTGGCCCACCGGGCCTCGATCATCGTCGGGGCCGAGCCGCCGATGGCGGGCAAGACCACGACCCTGACCGCGCTGCTCGATCTGCTCCCGCCCAGCACGCGCAAGATCTACCTGCGCGGGCACTACGAGAACTTCGAGTTTACCCGTGATTCGAGCATCGAACCGTCGCAGACCTATCTGCTGGCGAACGAGATGAGCGATCACCTGGCGATCTACTTCTGGGGCGCGCGGATCGGCAAGCTGTTCAGCCTCGTGCCTCAGGGGTTTGCCTTCGGCTCCACCATGCACGCCGAGACGGTGGAGGATGTGCTGGCGATTCTCCAGGCCCCGCCACTGAGCATCCCCGATCACCTGCTGGGCGGGCTGAACCTGGTCGTCAATCTGCAACTGATCGAAGGCCTGGGGCGCACCACCCGCCGCTGCATCGCCGTCCACCTGATCCAACCCGGCAGCGGGCCGCGCGGCGTGGATGTCACCTGCCTGGCCCGCTGGGACCGCGCCACCGACAGCGTCCAGCATTACTTCCGCGACGACCCGGCAGTGCTCGCCGCCCTGAGTCGCTGGATGGGGATCGCGCCCGCCGAAGTCACCGCCGACCTGGCCCGGCGTGAATCCTGCTTAACCCAGCTCATCAACACCGGCGCACGGTCGATCCCGGCGGTGCGGCGCGCTCTGGCAACCTTCTGATTGCGGATTGCGGAGTGCGGATTATGCCAGGGGAACGACCGGCGTGATCCCTTACGGTCGTATCAATCCGCAATCTGCAATCCGCATTCCGCAATCAAACATCCACCATTGTCCGGCCCACACCTGACTCTATACGGAATCCGAATCCTGAAAGATGGGGTAATCATTATCATGGCAAAACCGAGTACGGTTGGAGAGCTACACCGCAGCGGGTACCGGGTGCTCTCGATTAAAGAAGAAATGCGGAAAAACCTGATCGGGCGCTTGCGCGACGGCGGGCCGTTGTTTCCGGGCATCATCGGCTATGAAGAGACGGTGATCCCGCAGATCGAAAATGCGATCCTGTCGGGGCAGGATATTATTTTCCTGGGCGAGCGCGGGCAGGCCAAAACGCGCATCGCCCGCACGTTGATCACCCTGCTGGACGACGAGATCCCGATCATCGCCGGGAGTGAGATCAACGACAACCCCTATGCGCCGATTTCGGCCAAGGGGCGCGAGATGGCCGCTGAGCTGGGCGATAACCTGCCGCTGGAGTGGGTGCCCCGCGAAGCGCGCTACGGCGAAAAGCTGGCGACGCCCGACATCACCATCGCCGACCTGATCGGCGAGATCGACCCGATCAAGGTGGCCGAGGGGCGCTACCTGTCCGACGAAGACACGATCCACTACGGGCTGATCCCGCGCACCAACCGGGGCATCTTCGTCATCAACGAATTGCCCGACCTGGCCGAGCGGATCCAGGTGGGCCTGCTCAACATCCTCGAAGAGCGCGACGTGCAGATCCGGGGCTACAAGATCCGCCTGCCGCTCGATATCTTCCTGGTCGCCAGTGCCAACCCGGAGGACTACACCAACCGGGGCCGGATCATCACCCCGCTGAAGGACCGCGCCGGGAGCCAGATCCGCACCCACTACCCCAAGACCATCGAGCATGAGATCGAGATCATGGAGCAGGAGCGGGTGTCGTTCAGCGACCAGGGCGTCGAACTGATCATCCCGCCCTACATGCGCGAGATCGTGGCCGAGTTCACCCACATGGCCCGCAAGCACCCCGACATCAGCCAGCGGTCGGGGGTGAGCGTGCGGGTGAGCGTGGCGAACTACGAGAACCTGATCAGCAACGCCACCAAGCGGGCGATCCGCCTGGGCGAACGCAGCGCCGCGCCGCGAATCAGCGACCTGCCCGCGCTGGTCGCCTCCACCGCCGGGAAGATCGAGATCGAAGCGGTGGGCGAGGCCCGCGAGGACCGCGTCATCGACAAGCTGATGCAAGGGGCCGTGCTGGCGGTGTTCAACCGTCGCTTCGCCATCCAGGAGTTCGAGGATGTGCTCCAGCGCTTCAGCAACGGCATGGCGCTGGAAGTATCCGACAGCCTGCCCGCGATGGAGTATGTCCACCAGGTGTCCGAGGTCAAGGGCCTGAAGAACGCCGTCGCCAAGCTGAACGCGCAGGGCAACCCGGCGGCTATCGCCTCGGCACTCGAATTCATCATGGAGGGCCTGCACCTGAACCGCCGCCTGAACAAGGACAAAGCGGCGGGCGGCGTGCGCTACCGGCGTTAATTTAACCGCCGGTTATGGTGAGGTGGTAA